>VFKQ01000311.1 GCA_009885445.1 Anaerolineaceae bacterium
AGTCTACGGCGCGCCAGTCCCTCGATGTTGCGCGCGCCGAAGAGCAGAAACATTCACTCGAAGCCGAGTCGACGAAACGACAATTTGATTTTGCTCAGTCTCAAGTGGATTCGTTGAAGACTGAGATTCAATCTGCTGAAACTGAACGCGCGCGTTATGCGAGTTCGCAATCAGCCAGCGAATCTGAAATTGCGGCGAGCCAAGATTCTCTGCGCGCGCTCATGTCTACATTGGCCGCATTGACGATTGACGAGGCGCAGGAGCAAGTCACTTACTGGACGGCGCGCGTGGCTGTTAGCGATGGCGCGTTGACGTCGGCGCAGAATCGGCGTGGGGAGCGCGAACAGGCGTCAGTGCGGCTGACGCTTCAAAAGGCTGAACTGGCGAGTCGCCTGAGCGAAGCCGAGCAGGCCCGGGCGCGGGCTGAGGCGGAAGCGTCTGTGTTGCGCGAAAAAGAATCTGAGCTGGCGATTCAAGTCAATGCGCTGAGAGTCTATTTGGATCCCGCAGAAAAAGATTTGGAAACTGCCGAGCAACAGGAAACAAAATATCAGGCGCAGGATGCCGAGGCGCAACGCGCGCTGACGAATGCCGAGCGCACGCTGGGGCAGGTGCAGTTGGAGATGACGCGCAAGCAGGACGCGCTGGTGTCGTTGCGTCAGCGCATTGAAGATGATTTTGGTTTGGTGAATTTTGATTATCGCGAAAATGTTTCGGGGCCGGTGCCGCTTCCGTTTGAAGGCATGGTTGAAGAATTGCCCGCCGTGACGGAATTAAATTTGGAATTGGAAGATCAGATGGCGCGCGCGCGGGCGCAACTGCGACGCATGGGCGCGGTGAACCCCGAAGCGCAAATTGAATACGAGACCGAGGCGACGCGCTACAAATTTATGAAAGAACAGATTGACGATTTGCACAAAGCCGAAGCGGACTTGCGCCAGGTGATCGCGGAACTGGACGACATAACCCAGCGCGAATTTCACAAGACGTTTGAATTGGTGGCGGCGGAGTTTAGAAATATTTTTGTGAAATTATTTGGCGGCGGCTCGGCGCGTTTGACGTTGACCGACCCAAATAATTTGGTCGAGACTGGAATTGAAATCGAAGCCAAACTGCCGGGCCGCCGCGAGCAGGGACTGGGTCTGCTTTCGGGCGGCGAGCGCTCGCTGACGGCGATTGCGCTGGTCTTCGCGCTTCTAAAAGTTTCGCCGACGCCCGTGTGCGTGATGGACGAAGTAGATGCGATGCTCGACGAGGCCAACGTGGGCCGCTTTCGAGATTTACTGCGCGAGTTGAGCCGCGACACGCAGTTCGTCATCATCACGCACAACCGCAACACCGTCCAAGCCGCGGACGTGATCTACGGCGTGACGATGGGGCGCGATTCGGCGAGTCAGGTGATTAGTTTGAAGTTGGATGAGGTGAGTGAGGAGATGTTGGGGGGAGGGAAGTAGAGGATGAAAGAAGAAAGATGAAAGATGAAAGTGGGGCGAGTAATTGGTAAGTGGTAATTGGAAACTGGCGGTGGTCGAGCGATGTCTTGAGCTTGTCGAAAGGTAGCCGCGCACTTTGCGGCATATCGAGACCAGATTATGAGGGTCGCGGAGGGGAGGCGGCCCTTTTTGATTTAAGTTGAGAAGTCCTGATAAAATGAAACCACATTTTCATGCGAGGGAACCCCGATGCCGAGAAAATACGAAACCCCTGAAATTTTGCACGACGCGCCGCTCCACGACGGGAAGCGGGCGGACTTTCACTTTGACGATTTCGCCGCCACGTTTGCGCGCCTGATCGCCAGCCCGCAGACCGAGACCCCGCTGGCGATTGGCATTAATGGCGCGTGGGGCTCAGGGAAAACGTCACTGTTGATGCGAGTGAAGAATATGCTGGATGAACCGAAAGGGGAGGACGGCAAGGGTAAACATCGTTTTGCGGAGGGGAAAGAGGAATTTAGAAAGTGCAAGACCATCTGGTTTAATGCGTGGAAATATAACGACGAAGATGAACTCTTGGGCGCGCTGGTGCGCGTGATTCTTCAGGCCATGCAACGCGATGGCCTTGCCAATCACCTCAAAGCCTGGCTGAACGATCCGACTCAAAAATCGTACGATGTTGTGGCCATGTTCATCAACGCTTTTGAAGCCAGTTTCGGCGGGCTTAAATTCAAGCTGGATCTGCAAAAACACGCAGAACCTTCCCCGTTTGAAAAATACGCCGCTTTCCTCGATTACTTCAACGATGCGTTTGAACTACTCCTAAAAAGCTGGACAGGGGACGGCATTCTGGCGATTTTCATTGATGACCTTGACCGCTGTCTGCCCGAGAAAACTGTGCAGGTGTTGGAGACGATCAAGCTCTTCCTCGATAAACAAGGCTGCGTGTTTGTGCTTGGCGCAGATATATCTATCGTCCAAAAAGCGGTTGAAAACCATTACAACAATGCGGGGATCACCGGAGAAAGCGCCAAGGACTATCTTGAAAAGATTATCCAACTGCGCTTCAACCTGCCGCCCATCCTTGAAAAAGCAATGGAAGATTATCTGCGCGCGCAGGATAAAACCAAAGTGGACGAAGCTATGCTCAAACGCTGGCAGGCTCTGGTGGCCGCCGCAGAGGTGAACCCGCGCCGCGTGAAGAATGTGATCAACGACCTGAACCTGCAATGGTTCATGGCGAAAAATTCAAGACAGGTCGAAGGCGTGAACCGTGATGACTTCATCTGCTGGCAGGCGCTGATGCGCGCCGCGCCCGAGTCTTTTGTGAAGCAGATTGGCGACCTTTCTGAACTCCCCGATATTCGCCATGATTTTGTTTTGAAAGCGGTGAAGTGGCAGCAGGGAAACGACGATGAGAAAAAAGAATTAGAAGGCCAGTACGCCGCCTACAAAGACTTTAAACGCCTGCGCGGTGTTTTGAAACAAATTTCGTTTAGCAATGGCTTTACCCCTGAAGCGCTCGAAGCCCTGATCTATATGGCCGCGCCACCGCCGAAGCCAGAGCCTGAAAAAATCACTGTGGATGAAGCGAAGAAAATCGTTGAGCCTGAATTAGTGGGAAGTGAAGTATTTGCCGAAGTAAGTTCGCGCGGCAAGATTGCCCCGCCCTCCGAGCGCAACCGCCTCGTCATCGGCGGGCTGGAATTCCTGCGTATCCCCACAGGTAAATCCGTGATGGGCAGTAAGGATGATAACGAATTGGCTGGTGATTCTGAAAAGCCACAACATACCGTTGAACTATCCGATTACTGGATGGCGAAATTCATCCTGACCAATCAAATTTTTTCGGAATTTGCCACAGCCACATCCTACCGTACGACGGCGGAAGAAAAGGGATCTGGGTATACAAATGATGGCACGGGATGGAAAGACATGAAAGGCGCGGATTGGAAACACCCGCTTGGACTGGCGAGTGACTTGAAAGAGAAAGACGATCATCCGGTTGTTTTGGTTTCGTGGGAAGATGCCATGGCCTATTGCAAGTGGTTCAACGAATTCTACAAAACCGAATTGGGCAACCTCACCTTGCGCCTGCCGAGTGAAGCGGAATGGGAAAAGGCCGCGCGCGGCGCGTATGGCAACGAATGGCCATGGGGCAACGAATTCGATAAGAGCAAATGCAATTCCAGTGAAGGAGGTAAAAAAGGCACGACTCCGGTGGGTTTGTATTCAGCCGCTGGCGGTGATTCGCCGTATGGGTGCGCCGACATGGTTGGCAATGTATGGGAATGGTGCGCGGATTGGTTCGACGATGCCGAATACAAAAAGCGCGCCAGCGGTTCCGTGGTAAATCCACTCGGCCCGCAAAAAAGCTCCAGTCGCGTCCTGCGCGGTGGGTCGTTCGACAGCCCTCAGGGCAACGCGCGCTGTGCGTACCGCGGCTTCTTCGATCCCACGGATCGCTTCGGCAGCTTCGGCTTTCGCGTGTGCGCGTCTTCCCCATCATAAATCTGAAATCTGTTTATCTGTAATCTGAACATCTGATTCTGGCTCTTGCCTCCCGCCGTAAGGCGGGAAATTTTTTAGAAAAAAAAGGAGAACCTCATGCTTCTACAGAATCGGTTAACTCAATGGGAAAATATTTCCCTTGGGCACGAAAACGCGTCGCGTGGAAAACGCGGCCATGCCCCCGCCGCAGAATTCGAGTTGTTGCTGGCGGATCGTTTGCTTGAAATACAGGCGGGACTGGAAGAAAAAAGTTACCAGCCTGGAAAATATCACAGTTTTTATATTCACGAACCGAAGAGGAGATTGATTTCCGCCGCGCCATTTCGCGACCGGGTTGTTCACCATGCGCTGTGCAATGTAACGACTCGACATTTTGAAAAGCAATTCATCCCAACCAGTTACGCCAACCGCGTCGGCAAAGGCACGCATCGCGCTTTGGGGCAATGCCAAAAACACGCGCGCAGTTACAAATATGTTTTGCAATGTGACGTTGTGCAGTTCTTTCCCAGTATTGATCACGAAGTTTTGCGCTCGGCGCTGGCCAACATGCTTCCCGATGATAGCGTCATGTGGCTGGTGGATGCAATTCTGCACAGCGGAGTGGGGGTGTTGGCCGAGGAGTACAACATGGTCTATTTTCCAAAAGACAACTTGTTTTCCGCCAGCCGTCCGCGCGGCCTGCCGATTGGCAACCTTACGTCGCAGTGGTGGGCGAATTGCTATCTCAATTCATTCGATCAGTTTGTCAAACGCGAATTAGGCTGTCGGGCATATCTTCGGTATGTGGATGATTTTCTATTGTTCTGCGATGATAAACAAACGCTCTGGCAATGGCGCGCCGCAATATTGAAACGTATGCAAAAATTACGCCTGACCATTCATGAGGAGCGCGCCCTGCCGCGACCCGTGAGCGACGGGATCAAATTCCTGGGTTTTGTAACCTATCCCGAATATCGCCTGCTCAAACGCGAGAAAGGAATTGCCTTTCAAAGAAAACTCAAAGGACTTTTACAAACCGCCCCCCCCGAGATATTGAAAGCATCTGTTCAAGGATGGATTAACCACGTCCGCTACGGCGATACCTGGGGCTTGCGCAAAGCGATTTTGGGAAACTCAAATTTATTGGGAGGCTCTTATGTCTGAAACACTGGTTATATTTACGCGCACCTATGATTTTGTCACCTGGATTCTGCCGATGGCTGAAAAATTTCCCAAGAGCCAGCGATTTGCTGTCACTCAACGCCTGCAAAATGCGGTTTTAAACTTTCAGGAATCTTTGATTGAGGCCAATGCTTTGCGCGGCGTAAGACGGGCAGAAAAACTTCGTCTTGCCGATACTGAATTAAGAAAAGTACGCCTGTATTTGCGGCTATGCCAAAAATGGAAATGGATTACCGCAGGCCAATATAAACATGCTTCGGTCATGGTGATGGAAATAGGTCGCTTGCTCGGAGGCTGGATGAAATATGTAGTCCCCGAACCATCCTGAAGTTTTGACGAGGGATGGTTCGTGACGAAGGGTTTGCCCGATGAAGACGCGTCCTGCGCGGTGGGTCGTTCAACAACAATCAGAACAACGCGCGCTGTGCGTACCGCAACAACAACAATCCCACGAATCGCAACAACAACATCGGCTTTCGCGTGTGCGCGTCTTCCACATCATTACTTGCGGCGCAAGTTGCCGGCCAGAAATGCAACGCGGCTACGGCTGTGTTGCCGAGGCTTTTTTGATGGCGCGGGCAAAACCCTGGCTTATTCCGTAAGGAGAGCCGAATACAAAACCGCCCCGCGGCCTGGACTCAATGTCCCGCCGCGGGGCGAATCGTCACTCTTGAATTAAAATTTTATTTTTCGGGGAGGGCCGATATCAAAGCGCGCAATGCTTTATTCACCTGCTCTGCAGTGCCGAACACCTTCGCCACATCCGGGTCGATCAGCGCGACGAGAGGCGCGTCCTTCATGCGCTTCGCAAAACGATTCGGCTTGGCCTTGTTGTAATCGAAGCGATATTCCTTCGCCATTTCAGCGGTTTTACGAGGCTTTGTTACGGGCGTTTTTTTCATAGTCACTGATTTCACCTTTCGTCGCGCGGCGGGCGCTGATTATTCGGACCGTATCATCTATTCGCTCTACAAAACATATGGGGAGGAGTCTGCGCAGGGTTGAAAAGCCGATAATGATTTCACGATGCTCCTCTTGCCAATGGGCTGTATCGTCAAAGATGAAAGCAAGTGGATCGTTGAAAACAGTAAGCGCTTCATCAAAGGCAATCTTATGTTTGCGAAGATTGCTGTCCGCCTTGCGGGCATCCCATGAGAACTTCATAATTCAAGTATAGCATATGAAAATAATTCGCCCCGCGGCCTGGACTCAATGTCCTGCCGCGGGGCGAATCTCTAGTCTCTGGTCTCGATACGGCGCACGAACGCCGCCTACTCGACCACCGCAATTTCCCAGTCTCGAATTACCGCGACCTCAGCCCACCACTGGCACGGCCAAGTAGGTTACTAGTCCGAGCACGAGGACTGCGAAGGCCATCACTGCGAAGACGATGCGCATGTTGCTTTCGTCCTTGAGCAGGGAGGCCCAGGCCGCGAAGGTCAACCCGAGGGCCATGAGCAACATAATGAGTTGGAGCTGGTCGCCGCGCTCGTCCCACTCCGCGCCCAGCTCAAAGCTTGCTTCGGATTCATCGAAGAGTTCGTACGCGTCCGCGTAGAGTTCCTCTTCATATTGATCGTCCATTGGATACTCGTTCGCGCCGTTGCGTTCGATGGCAGCGAACAGCGCCTCGGTGAAGTTTCCTTCATAGTAAGCCGCGACTTCTGGATTATTCACTTGATTGATGTACCAGTTATCATAGTTGCCGTCATCTTGAATCCAGATTTGGTTGGATTCAAGATATAAGACGTTGCCGTCGTTGAGATTGACCATGCCCAAAATCTCAAATTTATTTTGCTCAGAGTCTGCCATGGCGCCCTGATAACTGGACATGGCGGTCATTATGCTGAGGATGGCAATCAACGTGCCAAGCACGATCTCGGAACCAAACATACGCAGGAATTTCATCGTGAATTCTCCTTGAGGTGTATTTAGTTTCATGAACTGTGAAAAAAAACGTGAGCACGGCCCCCCCCGCACGCACGCCATGATAACTTTATATTTCAAGTATAGCATACCAAAAATTCGCCCCGCGACCTGGACTCAATAGTTTCCTATCAAAATGATGGAACGGCATCATCACCCTTTATAATTGCCGCCAGTCCCCAATCTCTAATTCTCCAATCCTCTAATCATCTAATCCTCCAACAACCCCACCATGCAACTCATCCAATCCATCCCCAACTTCTCCGACGCGCGCCGACCCGAAGTGATAGACCAAATCGTCGCGGCCATCACCTCTGTGGAGGGCGCGCGCATGCTCGACCGCTCCTCCGACCTCGACCACAACCGCACGGTGATCACCTTCGCCGGTCCGCCCGAGGCGGTGGAGGAGGCCTCCTTCCGCGCCATCAAAACCGCCGCCGAATTAATTGACCTCAACGCGCACACCGGCGAGCATCCGCGCATTGGCGCGGCGGACGTGGTGCCATTCGTCCCGCTCAGCGGCGTGACGATGGAAGAATGCGTCGCGCTGGCGAAACGTCTCGGCGAGCGCGTGGGGCGTGAGTTGCAGATTCCTGTTTATCTTTACGAGTCTGCGGCGACGCGGCCCGAGCGAGTCAACCTTGAAAATATTCGCAAGGGTCAATACGAGGGGCTCAAGTCAGCGATTGAGTCGGACCCGGCGCGCAAACCCGATTACGGTCCGGCCCGACTCGGCAAGGCGGGCGCAACCGTCATCGGGGCGCGCAATCCGCTCGTCGCGTTCAACGTCTATCTCACCACCGAGGATGTCGACGTCGCAAAAAAAATCGCGAAGGCCATTCGTCATTCGTCGGGCGGTTTGCGTTATGTTAAAGGATTGGGACTGCTCGTGGATGGCCGCGCGCAGGTTTCGATGAATCTCACAAACTTTCACGACACGCCGATTGCGCGCGTCGTCGAAATGATTCGCCGCGAAGCCGCGCGTTACGGCGTGGCCATTCATCACAGCGAACTCGTCGGATTGATTCCGCAAGAGGCGCTGGTGGACGCGGCGGTGTGGTACACGCAACTGGATGGATTCGACAAGGGACAGATTCTCGAAAGCAGACTCTTCGACGCGCCGAATCAATCCGCGCCGGTAGCGGCTTCGTTCATCGACGAATTGTCCGCGCCCACACCCACTCCCGGTGGCGGCTCGGCGGGTGCGTATGCTGGCGCAATGGGCGCGGCGCTCGTCTCGATGGTGGCGGGACTGACGATGGGCAAAAAGAAATATGCCGAGGTCGAAGCCGAGATGCAGGCGATTCGAGTCATGGCAGAAAAATTGCGCCGCGATTTGACTCAGGCCGTGGACGACGACGCCTCTTCATTTGAAGTGTTGATGGCAACTTTTAAATTGCCGAAAGAAACTGACGAAGAAAAATCTGTGCGCGCCTCTGCAATTGTGCAGGCCACGCTCAACGCCGCGCGCATTCCCTTACATGTTGCCGAGGATGCGGTCAAGGTAATGGGACTTGCCATCCAATGCGCCCAGCGCGGAAACGTCAACGCCATCAGCGACTCAATGTCTGGTTTTGCGATGGCGCGCGCCGGTCTCACCGCGGCGGGATACAATGTGCGCATCAACATCCATTCTCTCGAAGATAAATCGGTGGGAGAGAAGATGCTTGGGGAGTTGGCTGAAATTGAAGCTCAGGCCGATACACTCGAAAAAGAAATCCGCGCCGTGATGAAAGAGCGCGGCGGGATTTAAATTATGGAATGCGGGAGCTTGCTCCCGTATTTTTGTCAGCCAGCAAGCTGGCTGACTCCATATTAAAAATCGTCCACTATATTTACTTTGTCGATCGGCTGGCTAAATACTTGCTCTTGAAATGCTTCGTCCCCGTTTTTTAAAAACCAGCTATAACTGCAATATGGATAATCCATGGCATTTTCAACGATGCCATGCTTCACTGGATTGTGGTGAACATAATGTAACCGCGCCAGATAAGACCTTTCATATGTAATGCACGTATCCCAATAGTTGAACCAAACCTGCCTACCTGAAGCCGCATCAAGGCGGTTGAATTCAATTGTGGTGATTGAGTGTGTCTGCTTGATAAGCTTTTCAAGTGTAAGCGCATTCTCTGGCGCTTGCGCTATAAAGTGATAGTGATTACTCAAAACAGCCCAGGCTTGCATGGCCCAACCCAGGACTTGGCTTTTTCGAGCAAAGTCTTTAGAAAAAACTCTTTGCGGCCGTTTTCACTTAAAATGTGCTGTTTGTGTAAAATAGCCCCCGTCACCATATACATGGTATTTGGTACAAAGTAATGTGGTGGATTGTGCAGATAGACTTTGTAAATGGCTTCCATGAAACGCAGTATATCATTTAGGATGGATGCTAATACTTCACACGCCGCCAGCAAGCTGGCGGATTCCATAAGGAGAGCAAAACATGGGACTCAAACCCGACCACTGGATTCGCAAGATGGCACTCGAACAAAAAATGATCGAACCCTTCATTGATAGGCAAGTCCGCGAAGGTGTAATTTCGTACGGCGTCTCGTCCTACGGCTACGATGTGCGTGTGGCTGACGAATTCAAGATTTTCACCAACGTCTTCTCCGCCACCGTGGACCCGAAAAATTTCGACACCAAGTCCATGGTGGATTACGTCGGCGAAGTGTGCACCATCCCGCCGAACTCGTTCGCCCTCGCGCGCACCGTGGAATATTTCCGCATCCCGCGCAAGGTGCTGACGATTTGTCTCGGCAAGTCCACGTATGCGCGTTGCGGACTGATCGTCAACGTCACGCCGTTCGAGCCGGAGTGGGAGGGATTCGTCACCCTGGAAATCTCCAACACCACGCCGCTCCCTGCGAAAATTTACGCCAACGAAGGCCTGGCCCAAGTCCTATTCTTTGAAGCGGACGAAGAGTGCGAAGTGTCGTATGCCGACAAGAAGGGTAAATACCAGAAGCAACAGTCCATTGTCTTGCCCAAGTTGTAGTTTCTTCAGGCGCGTAGCGTATCTCAGCCCACATTTGAGTCGCGCTGAGACGCTTTCCACATTCGGGGTACTGGCTCGCTGAAACAAAAACTGCGGACGCAAGGTCCGCAGTTTTTGTTAATTATCTGTCAGTGGCTGCGCCCGCTCAAGCACTTCCATCAGCGCGGTATATTCGTCACAGCAGTCATGGCATTCGTTGATGTGTTCGCGCACTAACGGGAAGATGCGCGCCGCGTCCTCTTTGCGCACTTCGATTTCGGCGAATTGGTCAAGCACTCTGAAAACGTTTTCGCAATCCAGTTCGGCTGTTTCGAGATAGCGAATCAGGTCATGCACATCTCCGTTGGAGAGCGCGTCTTCTTTATTGGCGAGAGGGTTCGCCCGTTTGAGCCAGTCTTTCAGTTTCATAATTCTTCCTGTCTGACGGTGACTTTTATGAGGTTCTTACCCTTGCTCGAAGGCGGCCAATACTTCCTGCGCGCTAAGGCCTTCATTCTTGAGGCGACGTTTGAGTCGCAGACGGGCGTCGTGCAATAATTTATACAGTGCGTTTCGATTGGTCTTCAGGCGGCGGGCCACATCGTCCATGGGCAGGTTTTGCACGCCGAGCAACATCAACGCCTCACGCTGACGTTCAGTCAGCTCTTCATTCAACACGCGGCGGACGCGGGTCATCATGTCGGCGCGCTCTGCGGCCACTTCGGGGCCGGCGGTAGAGTCCGCGAGTAGGCTTTCGGGAGCGGGGTTGTCCTCGTTATCTACCAGCTCGTCCAGCGACGAGTCGCGCCAGCGTTTGCGACGCAACTCTGATAGCGCGATGCGGATGGCGATCTTGTGTGCCCAGGTGGTGAATTGACTGCGTCCCTCGAAGGTGTGCAGGCGGTCGAGGATGCGCAGGAGAGTCTCCTGCGTCACCTCTTCGACGAGCGGGTCGAATTGCGGGTCTCCCGAGGAGACCCAGTGTGACAGCGCATAGGGCAACCCGCCCGCGATGACGGCGCGCAAATCCGTCAGCGCCGCCTCGCGCGCCTCGCCAGCGGACTGTAAATCTGTGAGCCATTCTTCATTGGTTCGGGTCATATTGGGTGATTATAAAGGATGAAAGCAGAAATCCGTTTTCCGCCGCAGGCGAGAAAACGGGTTTCTAACAAGTTGATTTGGTTAATATGGTGGGCGCGGAGCCCTAAAGGATGCTTCGCTAAGGCTCGAACCCCCGACCTTACCATCCCCTTTCGGGGACATCAATGTGATTTGTTGTTTGGTGGGCGCGGAGGGGCTCGAACCCCCGACCTCATGTGTGTGATACATGCACTCTAACCAACTGAGCTACGCGCCCAAAATTAGAAACAATATAAACCAAATCGTATCGAGAATTCA
>VFKQ01000339.1 GCA_009885445.1 Anaerolineaceae bacterium
AAACGCGGACTAACCTCCATGCCGATCCAATCGAGGGCGGGGGCGGCGGGGTCAACGCCCATGAGACGAGTCAACAGCAAAGTGTCCACGCCTTCGAATCCCACTAGCGCCAGCACGAACGGCGTCTCGGGCAGGAATTCCTCCGAGCCGAAATAGCAGACGGTGAAGGCATGCACGTGTGCATTCGCTTCGGTGATGTCGATCCATTTTGTTTCCGCGCCCGAATAGATGTCGTGGCCGCGCGGGTTGGCGGTGGTATACCCGCTGTCGGCGTCGCGCGTGGCGAGCAGGCGTTTATTTGTCAGCGCCGCGAACCACGGGCTGTCCTGTCCGTACGAATGCAGGTAGCGGATTTTATATTCCTGTTCGATCTGAATCGGCGCCATGCGCTTGAGAAATTCCAAAGACTCTTCATCGGTGCTGATGGGGAACGGAATGCCGTGGACGATGTAGCCGCCCAGTGTTTCTTCGCGTTGAGTGGGTAGTTTAGCCATGACTTAATTCTCCCTTTCTAAAACGGAGACGGAGACGTAGGTGCCCGTGCCCGCGTGAGAATGGATTGCGCCCCGCTTCGCATTCCGCACTTGTAGCTGGTCGTCGTTGAAATGTTTTTTAATCGTCCCTTGAAGTTGCCAGATGGCGAAGACACCTTGCATCAGCCCCGTCGCGCCGACAGGGTGTCCGCAGGCGATCAGTCCGCCGGAGGGATTTACCGCGCAGACGGGTTTATCTTTTAACTTGAGACCGTAATCAAGGTTCGGCAAAAAGGCCTTGCCCGATTCCGCGAACGGACCGCCTTCGCCGTAGCGGCACAATCCCAAATCTTCGTAGGTCTGAATCTCAGAGGATGTGTACGCGTCGTGCAGTTCGATGAAGTCGAGTTCGTTCAAGGGGTCTTTGATGCCTGCATGTTTCCAGGCCATGTTGCCCGCCGTGCGTCCCGCGCGGAACGAGTGGACTCCGGGATAGCGCGTGCCTTTGTCCCACATTTTCTTGTAGTACGCCTTTGTGTCGTCTGAGGATTTTTCCAACTCGGTGGCGTAGTTTTCCATGAAGTAGTCATAATCCACATGTGGACGATCTGCCATGCGCATCATGTCGGTGCCGCGGCCGATGCCGGTCACCTTCACCAGCGGACGCGGAATCTGCGCACCCGCGGCTTCGAGTCTCTTGAGTCCCTCCTCAGAAACGAGAATGGTCGCCGCCGCGCCGTCAGACATCACGCAGATGTCGAGACGAGTCAACGGCCAGGCCACCATCGGCGCGTTGCGCACGTCCGCAATGGTGTAGCGATTCCGTTTTTGTGAATAGGGATTGTGATAGGCGTTGATGTGATTCTTCACGCTGACATGCGCCATCTGCTCGACGGTGGTGCCGAACTCTTTCATATGGCGCGTGACCATCATGGCGTAATAGCCCGAATAAAAACCTCCGACGGGATAATCAAACGACACATCAGAAGCCAGCGCGATGAATTCATTTCCCTTCCATGTTTCCACGTGCGACATGGTTTCGAAGCCGTAGGCCACGCACACGTCCATGTGACCCGATGCGACAGATTTCCACGCTTCTTGGAAACACAGTCCGCCCGTTGCACCGCCGCCCTCCACGCGATGACTCGGCTTGGGGCACAGACCAAGATAGTCCTGCGCCATGATGCCAGCCATCAACTGGCGGGTGAAGTGATCCGAAAAGTACGAAGCGACCGAACCGTCCACGACGCGCGTGAAGGTTGGAAAGTCCAAACCGATATCAGCGATGGCATAATCGTATGCCTCTTTGATGATGGCTTGGAAGGTCTTGTCAGGTCGGGCTTTGGCGAACTTGGAAACCCCGCCT
>VFKQ01000008.1 GCA_009885445.1 Anaerolineaceae bacterium
AATTGCCGTGTTTGTCTGGCTAATAATAATGGATTGGGGAGGGATTGTCTAGTTGGAGTATTTTTGGGATGCGTTAACCCCCTCCGCCTTCGGCACCTCCCCCAAATGCGACAATAGGAGTCTTGTTGTTAACCAATTGACTTCTGTCGCATTTGCCCCGAAGGGGTGCTGTGCTAGGGGAGGCACGGGAGGGGGTTGCATTGCACGAGCCTAGTTTTTTTTGCGAAAGCCATATCACCTAGCATCGCGCGCCCAATCCTCAGCCTTAAATTTGCTTGACAACCCTTGCCATCTGGCTATGATGTTATATACTACAAATCATTCAACGAAACGTGATTGACGATGCGCGCTGTAAAAGAAAAAATTCTTCGCGCTCAAAATTCAAGGTAATCTTGCGCGAGATTCAAGGAGTATGAGAATGGCTAAAGAACAGAAAACTGAAACAGTGGAACCAGTCGCCGAGCCGGTAGCCGTGCGGAAAATGAAACGTTACTGGCGCGTGGCGGTCATCGCCAACATCAAGGACGATGATCAGCCGCATCCGCCCGGTGTGCCAGACGATGCTTATGCGGACTTCGATCACATCGAAACGATTCACAAACTACAAGCCGCACTCGAAAGCGATGGGCACGAGACAAAATTCTTAATGGCGGATCGCAGTCTGCCCGCCGCCGTGTTGGAGTACCAGCCGGATATCTGCTTCAACATTGCCGAGGGACTCGGCGGTGACGCGCGCGAGGCGCAAGTCCCTGCTTTGTTGGAGATGTTGCAGATTCCCTACACCGGTTCGCGCGTGATGACCAACGCCATCTCGCTGGATAAAACTTTTACCAAACGCATCTGGCGCGACCGCAACCTGCCCGTGGCTCCCTTTCAGGAATTTGCGCAAGGTGACGAGCCGTTGCGCGCCGAGTTTAAATTTCCGCTCTTCGTCAAGCCTTCGCGCGAAGGGACGGGTATGGGCGTGGACACGAAGGCCATCGTCAAAAACGATTCCGAACTGCGCGAGCGTGTCAACTACGTGATTCAAAATTATCAGCAACCCGCCCTCGTGGAGACTTTTCTTTCGGGACGCGAGTTCACGGTTGGAATTTTGGGACGCGCTGATTCAAAACTATATTCGCGTCACCCCGAGTGGTATGACGACAAAGACGGTTTCCACCGCCTGCCGATTCTCGAACTGGACAGCAGTCGTTCGGTGACGCCTCAGGTGTATAGCAAGGCGGCCAAGTCGAAAGATGTCGGCGAGGAGGGCGCCCCAGATTTTACGTGCCCGGCCATCGTCGAGCCTGATCTCGAGAAAAAGTTGAAGCACCTCGCCTGGCGCGCGCACACCACGCTCAACGCGCTGGATATTTCGCGGAGCGACATCCGCCTCGACGAAGATGGCAATCCGCGCTTGATCGAGATCAACACCCTGCCCGGGCTGACACCGGATTACAGCGACCTGTGTCTGCAAGCCGCCGCAGAGGGCATCGCTTACAACGATTTGATTCTCGATATCCTGTGCCTGGCGGCGGGCCGCTGGGGTTTGCTCGAACCGCGTGAGATTGCGCTGAAGGCCAACAAACGGTAAAGACGTGTGCAAATTTTAATCGGGTGGTCGAGTAGGCGTTCTTTGCCGTATCGAGACCAACGAACTACTGGCACGTTCACTTTCTGCGCTTTTCTCACCGCGAAGCCGCGAAGGATATTTGAGAGCGCGAAGGCTTGCCTTTTATCCCTTTCATCCGTGGTTAGATTTCC
>VFKQ01000351.1 GCA_009885445.1 Anaerolineaceae bacterium
CCTCCATCATGTTCGTGCCGAACGAGCGGCCCTCCAGCACGGGTGTGGTGGTGATGAGGTATTTCACTCCTGCTTTGCGAAAGGCTTCCACGTCTTCGGGCGTGGTGGTGTTCGTCACGATGACCTTGCCCTGCAAGTTATCGGGCATGAAGCGTTTGATGTAATGGCAGTCACCTGCGATGACGGTAGCCCAATCGTAATACTTGCCCCATTTGGGTGTGCGCTTCTCCTGTTTTTCGCCGGTGGGATAGACCCATGCAAAAGGTAACCTTCCTGCAATTGGCATGACCACTGCGGCAAGCATCTTGACCTGGCTGAGTTTATGAATGGCAATCGGAATCTCCAAACCAAACATAAAATCTCCGAAGACGGTTTCGTAGCCAGCCTCAACAAATGATTTCGAGAGTCCCCAGCGATCTACGCCCAGGGCAACAAGGACTTTGCGTCCGTGCGAATTAATATAATCGCCAATCTTCTTATCCAGAAATGAGGTGGCTTTGTTTTCGAGTGTATTCTTCAATCCGCCGCCATCTACCAGCGGCGTTTTCTTCACAAAGCGCACCATGGGTTTGACGGAAAAAAATGGATACGATTTACCATCTACCAGCGCGCTTAGGTCTGCGCCGCCCACGCCGAATGCGTCTACCGTGCCGTCCAGTTCCTTGTATTTCAACGCGGCGGCTTCCATATCGCCGTCGGTGCCGATGCGCTCGATGCTGACTTTTTCGCCGAGCAAGGTGACTTCCACTTTTTTGTCGCGCTTCGATGAACCAATACTGATGCTGACCGCACGTTTCATAAAAAGACTCCTTGGATTGTGATGTGGCGAGTATATCGCTTAATACTTCGGCGTATCGCCGATGATTTCCCAGCCGCGTTCGAGCGCGGTGGCTTTTAATTTTTTATCAGGGTACACAGCCACGGGATGCTCGGCGTGTTCGAGCAGGGGGATGTCGAGCACGGTGTCGCCGTAGGCGAAGTCGACTTTGTCCACGCCGAGGCGGCTGAGCACCTTTTCGATTTTCTTTTCGTCGGAGACGAGTCCGCCGACCATGCGGATTTTCCCGCCGACGATCTCCACGGGCGTCCCGATCACTTCCGCGCCAATCCGCCGCGCAAACGGAGCGATGAACGGCTCGACCACACTACTGGCGATGTACACCTTTGCGCCTTTTTCGCGGTGCGCCACGAGCCGCGCGATGACGTCGTCGCGGCGTTTCTTCCAGAAGTCGTGCTCCACGACCCACTCTGAAACTTCGGCCAGTTTTTTCTCGTCCACGTTTTTGATGTAGCCGAGACTGTTGATCATTAATTTTTGTCCCCAACTCTGCCAGTCAATGAATCCGCGCTTGGCCAGCAAATAGGATGGCGTAATGGCGGCAATGCGCAAGCTGGCTTCCAGTTTGCTTTGGTTATACTTCACCCAGTCCACCACGCCGAGGAAGGGCGAGCCGGTGGTGAGTGTGCCCATCATGTCTGAAACGACTATCATGTTGTTTTCCTTTTCTTTTTTTTACCACGAAGGACACAAAGGGCACGAAGGAAAACCTTTGTGTTTAATCTCTTTCGTTCTGAACAATAACAATGCGGCCCAATGGCCTAGGCTGACATCCTTTGATTGTATCTGGAATGTTGGGCAATCGTTACAAAGTAATCGACAGGGCTTTTGCAAAGTCCAAAAACTTTTAACACGAATTCCGCAAATAGGCGAATTAATGTAGTTACGATTATTTGAACCGCGTGGCGTGGGAAATAAGGCGCGGCATTTGAAGCTATGCCTTTTTGATTCTCACCACCCCGTCCACGAAGGTCCAGCCACCTACACGGCTGAGGGTGTGTGTAGCGAGAAAATCTTTGCGCGGAAGAATCTTTTCAACGCGGGTTTCGGCGTAGGATGTTTCGGTTAGCGCGTCGATGCGGTTGAGATTGACGGCGTAACCATAGCGGACAGAGCAATCCTGCGCGGGGCGATAGAGCGTGCCGTCGTGGACGAAGATCGGCCCGGCGGGGCGGGCGTTGCTCACGTCGCAGACGATGGGGTTCAGCGGGTGCGGAGTCCACGCAGCGGAGAGCGGGTCGTCGGCGAAAAACAAATGCAGTTCATCCCACGAGGATGCGCCCGCCTCGCCCTTCACGTTGGCGAAAAGCCACCAGCGGCCATTGTGATTTAAGAGCGTCGAGTCCACGGCGTAGATGTCGCTCATTAAATTGTGGACAAACTCCCAGCGCTCGGGCCAGTGGGCGCAGTGGTACAACTCCACGGTGCGATTTTCGGCAGTCTCGGGAATCATGTATGTCTCGCCATCGTGCTCAAAAATAAATGGATATGAAAGATGATAGGGGCGTTCGAGCGCAACCTGCCGCGACTCAACTTGTCCCGCGCCGTCGAGGGTCAGGCAGACGATGCGTCCGCGTTTGGTTTGCTCGACGTATTCTTCGGCAAATAAATAGACACGCCCCTCGCGCTCGACGGGCATCGGGTCGGCCCAGTAAGTTCCGCGCGGCGCGACGATGAGCGGGCTGGCTGAAAAGTCGGCGACGAGTCCTCCGTCCGCGCGTTTGGCGGCTAGCAGGACCCAGGTCTCATCGTGCGGACGGAGTGCTTTGGCGATTCGGCGCTGTGCCAGTTTGAAAAATAATTTTAGTAAATTAAAAGAAGTTGGAGTGCGGCCTTCAGGCCGCCAAATCAGCGGCCTGACCCTAAAGGGCGCTATCGCAGAGGCCGCACTCCAACTCATTAACCCTGCGAAGAATTTCTCGTGCCCTTCCAAATTTAATTTCTTCAAGCCCCACAGCAAGGTGGACTCGGCTTTGATGAAATAGTGATTTTGATTTCGCGCGGCGGAGAGCGGGTCGGTGGCGAAAGAGGCTTGGCGGATTAATTTTGTTTCGCCGTTGGGGAGGCGGGCTGTCAGTGTGCAGTTTGTGACGGGATTTGATTCGAGGACTTCGTGGAAGCCAGCGGCGGGGGAGAGGTCGGGCCATGTCCAGGTGGGGAGAAAAGATGAAAGATGAAGAATGAAAGATGAATCGAGCAGGTTGTCGTGACAACAGTTGATGAGGATGTCAACGCGCAGGGATTGGATTTTATTTATATTGTCAGTGTGCAGGACGGGGGTGTTTGGCAGAGTCTCTGTCAGCGGGGATAAAGCCAGGGGGTTGGGTAACCCGCCCAAAAGTCGGCGTTCGAGGCGGAGGGCGGTGGTGAGGGCTGGGGAGGGCGAAGGGCGAGTCGCGGAGTCAACAATGAGGGCGACGTCTACAAAATCCAATGCTTGGATTTTTTTTATCAGCCGATGAATCCATGCGGGGGCGTGGAGCGAGTGGACGAGGAGGGCGAGGCGAATCATGCAGGCTCTGCGCGCGGACGGAAGACGGAGAGGTAGGCCAGGGCCTGATAGCCGGCGCGGCGAAAAAGACTCATGCCCATTTCGGAGGCGAGCACAAGTGAATGTTGCAGGCCGAGGTGATTGGCTTCTTGATGGACGCGGCGCAGGAGGCGCAGGCCCACGCCGCGCTGACGGAAGACGGGCAGGGTGTAAAGTTGATTGATGTAGCCGACGCCCTCATGCGCGGTGACGAGTTGCGCCCAGCCCACGGCGCGGTGTTCTAGTTGCGCGTAAAAATTTATGATGTGCGCGTCGCCGAGGGTTGCGGGAGGAATATGTTCGTCGCCAACGGCGAGGCCTTTGTTGGCGAACTCGATGTCTTCGGGCGATTCGATTTTGTGAATGTGAGTCCAGCCGCGCGGATTTTTGGTGGGCAGAGGCAGACCGAGGATGGCCTCAGTGTGGACGAAGTCGAAGCCGAGCGCGTCGTATTGTGATTTTAAATCTGCGGCGCTGGGGTCGGCGTGAAAAGTGTTGAGTACATATTTTTCGTTGGGGTGTTTTGGATAGGCCCGGATTTTGGAGGCGATGACGAGCGGGTCAGAGTCGAAGGCGTGAAATTCCATTTGAAAGGCGGCCACGGGCGCGTCGCCGTAATAAGAGACGCCGATACCATCGAGAATCTGATAGCTGGAATCGAACGCCACTTGATAGACGTGGTTGTAGGAATGAAGCAAGGCTTCGATGGCCCAGGAGTTTTCTAGAGGCAGGAGTGGGATCATTTTTTTAACACAAAGGACGCGAAGGAAATGCGGTCATTGGTAAATCAGCTTACGACTAAATGTTATTTACTTTAGCTTCGTCGGGGAGTACGCGCTCGCAATGACGAATGTGTGCTGGTGACTCGCAAGATAAATCTTGCGTTACAAGACTTTGCCGAGCAGGGATTCGCCGTCGGTGAGAACGTAGAAGGACTGGTTGTTGGGTTTGTCGAAAACAAAATCGGTGATGAGGAAACCCAATTTGAACACAGACTCAAAAACTTCGCGCGAGAAGAAGCGCCAGTCGCGGGCGAGCGGGAAGTCCGCGATTTTGAGGGCCATGAAATCGGAGGGGATTTCGACGAGGGCGAGACGTCCATTGGGGGTGTCGAAATGTTCGGGAGGGTGCATGAATCCGTCAGTGCGCGGGATGGGGAAAAATAAATGCTGGACTTCGGCCTCTTGAAACTGAGACAGGCCGAGGATCGCGCGCGGACGTTTGCTCAGGCGGCGTTCGACGCGCTTGGTGCGAATCCACCAATCCACTTGAAATCTGTCGGAGGGCAGTCCGGCGTTGAGTCCGTCGCGCATGTCGCCGTAAACGTTGCGGAAGTAGGTGTTGCAGACTGCGCCGAGGCGGGCCACGTTCAGGTGCGCGTTGCGGCTGAGCAGAGGGTCGTACGTCCAGGTGATGTGGTCGAGGCCTTGATGGCGCACCATTTGCCATTGCGCCTGTTTGAGCGCGTAGCCGATGCCGGAGTCGCGATGTTTTTCGAGCACGCCGAGCATGTGCGAACAATGTTTTGCGCGCGGCCCGTCGGGCAGACTCTCGAGGCCCGGAAAGCCAAATAGGAAGCCGACGAGTTCGTCACCCTCGATGGCGCCGAGCACAAGTCCGCCGTTGTGCACGGTGGTGATGAGCATGTGCGCGGGCACAACGTCGGTTTCAGAGCCAGGCCAGACGCGGCGCTGAAGCTCTTCGACGATTTCCATGTCTTCGGGGGTCTCAAGAATTCTGATGGTTGGCATGGAGGGAAAAGATGAAGGATGAAAGATGAAAGATGAAGAAGTACACAGGTCTCATGTTTACCTGTTTACCTGTTTACCTGTCTACGCGTTTACTTACTCCGGCGGCCTGAGCGTGGGGAAGCGCTCACGCAGTCTTTCGGCGGCGCGTTTGGTTTGCACGGTGGACCAGCGCGCGAGACGTTCGGTCCACGGGACGCGGTGCAGGTAATCGAGTCTATAGCTAAAACGCGCGGGCATCAGTCCGAAGATGCGTGGCAGATTTTCAACAGGACAAGTTCGATTGAGTGAAAAATAATCCAGTGAAAAAGATGAGAATGGAAAATGTGGAAACATCGCGTCGAGCGCGATCAACAGCGCGCGCATGTTGGGCATCGAAAGATTGACGATGAAGCGACGGCGATGAGTCACGTCCATGAGCGTGTTCATGATTTGCTCAAGCGGAAAATTTTCACTGCCGCCAATTTCATAAGTTTGATCCGCCATGTCTGCATTATCTGCCGCCCACAACAAACACGTGACCAGGTCCTCCACCCACAAAGGTTGCACCACCGCGCGTCCGCCGCCAGGCAGAGGCAACAGTCCGGGCGCAAAACGCAACAGTCGCGCCAGCGGAACAGTGAAGCGGTCTTCGGGCCCGAACACAATCGAAGAGCGGATAATCGTAAACGGCACGCCCGAACGACGAATATGTTCCTCGGCAATGCCCTTGGCCTTCAACACCGGAAACGCAGACATCCTGTCGGCGCCGAGATGGCTCAAATAAATAATGCGCTTCACACCCGCGTCGGCGGCGGCCTCGACCAGATTGCGCGTGCCCTCAATGTCCGTCGTCAGCAACGAGCCGCGATTGCCCTGTCCCTCTGCGCTGGCCAGATGAATCACAGTGCCCACGCCACTGAGCGCGGCGCGCAAACCACGCGAGTCCGCGAGACTCGACACGGCCACTTCGAGCGAGATGCCCGTCGGCAGTCGCGGCGTGCGCGGCGAGGGCCTCACCAATGTGCGCACGCGCTCGCCCGTGTCAAACAAATGCCGCACAAGCGCGCGGCCAATAAATCCGGTGCCACCGGTGACGAGATACATACGATGATTATAGCAGGGATAAATTATGAATTCTGAAGGATGAAAGATGAAGAAAGAAGAAAGATGAAAGAATGTCAAGTGTGGTTTAATCATGGGATGGATTTCAAGTCTGCACTGCGCGGGACAATTTATCGGGCCGAGAAAGCGATTCAGCGCCGACGCCTCGCCTCGCTGTCCGCGCCCGAAGCGGGTTGGCCGATTCTATTGGGCATCTCCTTCCCCAAAAGCGGCACACATCTGCTCGATCAAATTTTGACGGGCTTCTCAAAATTCGCGCCCTTCGCCAAACGTGTCCACTCGTTTTACGCCGAGTACGAAGGCGAGAGCGGACGCAAGCGCGCGCCCGAGCAAGCCAGCGCCTGGCTCGACTCGCTCAGTCCGCTGGACGTGGCTTCGGCGCATCTCTTCGCCCGCCCCGAAGCAGTGACGCGCGTGACGTCGGGCAGGTTCGTCCCTTATTTTATTTTCCGCGACCCGCGTGACGTGGTTGTGTCGCACGTGTTCTACGTCACCGAGATGGAGCCGTCGCATGTGCATCATCAGCATTACAACAAATTAAAAACTTTCGGCGAGCGATTGCGCACGAGCATTCTCGGCATCCCTGATTCTGAAGTGGAGTTCCCCAACATCGCTGAACGATTTGCACCGTACATCGATTGGTTAAATCATGCGCAAGTGATGGCGATTCACTTTGAAGATTTAGTCCACGCGCGCGAGCAGACGCTGAACGGGATACTGAGTCATTTCGTGGCGGGTCACCCGCTGTCAGCGCGGCGCGAGACGATGTTGTCGGCGCTTGAGTCTTCCATTAATCCAGAAAAATCTCCAACGTTTCGATCCGGTAAAACGGGCGAGTGGAAAAATCATTTTACTGAGGCGGATAAAAATATTTTCAAAGATGTGGCCGGGGATTTGTTGGTGCGATTGGGGTATGAGAAAAATAATGATTGGTAAATATGTATACATGTAAACAGGTAGACACGTATACATGGCCGCGCGCACGTGTTTACGTGTGTACCTGTCTACTTGTTTACTTGCCTGCGTGTATACTTTCCCCATGAAATGTTCCATCGTCATCCGCGCATATAACGAAGAGAAACACATCGGCCGCCTGCTGGAGGGGATTCGTCAGCAGACGGTTCAGGATGTGGAAATTATTCTCGTCGACTCGGGTTCGAGCGACGCGACAGTTTCGATTGCCGAATCGTTTGGCGCGCGCGTGGTAAAAATCCCCGCTGAAGAATTCACCTTCGGGCGCTCGCTCAACTTTGGCGTGCGTGAAGCGACGCGTGAGCTGGTCGTGATTGCGAGCGCGCATGTGTATCCCGTGTATCCCGATTGGCTTGAGAGTCTACTGAGTCCATTCGACGATGAAAAAGTTGCGCTGACCTACGGCAAACAACGCGGACCCGACTCGGCGAAATTTTCTGAACAGCAAATTTTTCATCAGTGGTACCCCGACGCGAGCAAGCCGCGCCAGGAGACTGCTTTTTGCAACAACGCCAACGCGGCGATTCGAAAAAGTTTGTGGGCCAAAAATAATTACGACGAAACACTGACCGGACTCGAAGACCTGGCTTGGGCGCGCTGGGCACAGTCGCAGGGTTACGCAATTTTTTATACAGCCGAAGCGGAGATCGTCCACGTCCACAATGAGACGCCGCGCGGCGTGTTCAATCGTTACCGCCGCGAAGCCATGGCTTTCAAGCGCATCCACCCCGAGAGTCATTTCAACATTTATGATTTCGCGCGCCTGACGACGACAAACATCCTCAGCGACATCTGGCACGCCGCGCGTGAAGGTGTGCTGATTCGGAATTTCACTTCGATATTCTGGTTTCGCTGGATGCAATTCTACGGCGCGCGCATCGGTCAGCGCGAGACGAGTCTCGTCACGCCGCAGTTGCGCGAGACGTTTTATTATGCGCGAGAGAGGAAGAAGAAAGAGGGGAAGGAGAGGGATGTGGAGCCGATAAGATATAATCGGGAGTAAATATGCAAATCGATTACATCATTTGCCCCGAAAATATTGAAGAGAAACTTAGCCCAAAAGCACCGCGTCAATTTACGAGAGGCGCGACAAGTATTGCTCAACAATCCGCGAATCCGTTTTGCTGAGAAGGGCCATATCAAGAACGAAGATGTTTATGCCGCATATGCCCAAACCTTTGGCGGAAGGTATTTGTCGGTATTTTTCGTGTTCAAACCAGACACCAACACAGCGATTATAATTAGCGCACGTGACATGAGTCAGAAAGAGCGTAAATCCTATGGCCGCAAATAAAAGTTCTGTTTCAAAATCAAGTTCTCTCGAAAAAATGGGCGAGTTCTGGGACAAGCACGATCTCACAGAATTCGATGATCCCAACGCGCCCGACGTGGAATTTCACGTGACGGTTGCGATTCCTGTCGAGCCAGATTTGCTTTCGGATATCGAAGAGCTGGCTCACTTGCGTGGAATCAGCCCAGAAACATTGGTAAATCTCTGGCTTAAAGAAAAGATCGTCGAAACAAGAGCAGGGTAACCCAAATGGGATACGCCGATAGTGCGTTTCCCATTTTTATTGGAGCCTCCCATGAAAACAAAAACCATCCTGCTCATCCACGGCATGTTCATGACCCCGCTGTGCTGGGAAAAATGGATTCCGTACTACGCCTCCAAAGGCTACAACGTGGTTGCGCCCGCCTGGCCGGGACGTGATCAGCCCGTGGAAATGCTCAACAAGATCCACCCCGACCCGCAGTTGCCGAAGTTGAATCTCAACGGCATCGTGGAGCAGATGGCGCGAGAGATCGCCAAGCTGGACGAAAAGCCCGCCGTCATTGGTCACTCCATGGGCGGACTCGTCGCGCAGATTCTGCTCGGTCGTGGGCTGGCCGCCGCGGGCGTGGCCATTGACCCCGCGCCGCCGATGGGCGTGTTCACTACGCGCTGGTCCTTCATTCGCGGCAACTTCCCAGCCATCAACCCTTTCCGGCTGGGTCAGCCCGCGATGATGACGTTCGCGCACTTCCAATACGCCTTCGCCGGGACATTGCCCCTCGACGAACAACACGCCGTCTATGACCGTTACATGGTGCCCGAGTCACGCATGGTCCCTGTATCGTCGCTCGGCGCGGCGGGCCGCGTGGACTTCAAACGTCCGCACGCCCCGTTGTTGATCACCGCCGGGGAGCGCGACAGAATCGTTCCTGCGGTGCTTAACCGTTCCAACTATCGACGCTACAAAGACTCTGCCTCGGTCACGGACTTCCACGTCTTCCCAAACCAAGACCATACTTTGACTGTCTCTGCCCGCTGGCAGGAGGTGGCGGATTTTTGTCTCGGTTGGCTGGAGAAGCAGGCGATATAGTTTGCCTGCAGACCTATGAATTTAAAAGAGCCAGTCACCTTCAAGGTGACTGGCTCTTTTATTTCCAACTATTCTTTGTGTACTATTTTTTGCTTTCCTTAATCATCTGCCTCGCCGTCTGCAGAATCTCGTGCGCAGAGCGCAGGGTGCCTTCGCCGACTTCGCCGAGCATTTGCGAGAGTTCGAGCAGACGGGCTTCGCCGTCCAGTTTTTCGACGCGCGTGATGGTGCGCTTGTTCTCGATCAACTTCTGCACTTGATAATGCTGGTCGCCGAAGACGGCCAGTTGCGGCAGATGCGTGACACAAAAGACTTGATGCGTGCGCGCCAGATTCCACAACTTGTGCCCGACGACCAAACCGACGCGGCCGCCGATGCCCTGGTCAATTTCGTCGAAGATGAGACTCGGCACTTCGTCGGCGCGGGCGAGGATATTTTTCAGGCCGAGCATCAGACGCGAGGTCTCGCCACCCGAGGCAATTTTCGCCAGCGGTTTGAGTCCCTCGCCCGGGTTGGGCGCGACGAGAAATTCGACTTTGTCGTAACCATGCTGGTCAAACGCGACGCGCGTCCCGTCCGCCAGAGGGATTCCGTTCGCGTCGGGCCGCGTCGCAAAGTCCACGCCGAAGCGGGCGGCGGCCATCTTGAGATCGTCCAACTCTGATTCGATTCCCGTGCTCAAAGAATCTGCGGACTTCTTGCGCTTCTCCGAAAGTTTGCCCGCCTGCGCGGCGAGTTTATCGAGCAGTTTAGATTCTTGCGCGCTCAATTCTTCGATGCGCTCAACCGCCGTGGACAGATTCTCAAGTTGCGCGCGCGCGTCTGCGCCAAATTTGTTGACCGACTCAATGTTCCCGCCATATTTGC
>VFKQ01000329.1 GCA_009885445.1 Anaerolineaceae bacterium
CGCAACGTCTCCTGCCTGATTCTGCCCGGCCCCTCACAAAGCGACGCAGACAACATCATTGATTTCGCCGACCTGCTCGGCATCCGCAACAGTCCGCTTTTTGAATTGCATCTGGTGCAAAGATTTGAAATTGACCGCGAGCGCTGGCTATTGGGTTATCTACCCACCGGCAACTACCAACCCAGCGTAATCATTTACGAGTTAATTCCCCGAAAATAAAAATTTACAAAAGTTGCGGCAAGGCCTTTAACAACGCATCCACATCCTCCCGAGTGTTGTAGCCCTGTATCGAAATACGCAAAAACTTCTCGCCGCGCCAGTCAATCACGGGGGCTTCGATTTGAAATTCATCGTACAAGCGCGTTTTAAAAACGGACAAGTCCACATGCGCGGGCAGGCGCGCCACAAACATTTGCGCAAACCAGCCATCGTCCGCGTAGAACGAGGGCAACCCGGTCAGGGCGCAGAACTCGCGCTCGGCGTCCACAGCCAGGGCGTGACAGTCGGCGCGCACGGCGTCCCAATTATTTTCCTTTTGAAAAGTAATCGCATCGGGCACAGCCAAAAACGCAGACAAGTCGCGCGTGCCCTGCCACTCGTGATGATCCACAAATTGCGACGGCCCGGGCGCATCAGACTCAAATCCCCACGAAACGATCAGCGGCTCAAGCAGGGACTGTGAAGCGGGTCGGGCGTGGAGAAATCCCGCCCCCTTGGGCGCACACAGCCACTTGTGCAGGTTACCCGCATAAAAGTCCGCGCCGAGCGAATTTAAATTGACAGGAATCTGCCCGGGCGTGTGCGCCCCGTCCACCACTGTCAAAATCCCTGCCGCGCGGGCGCGAGCACAAATCTCTTGCACAGGAAAAATAGTCGCCGTCGCGCTGGTAATGTGACTCAAAAAAATCACCCTCGTTTGATGCGTGACATTTTTCCAAAACGATTCGACAAAGTTTTCGCGTGACGATAAATCCACCGCGCAGGCGCGATAGGAAAACCCATGCCGTGCCGCCAGATAACGCCAGGTGCGGTCACACGCGCCGTATTCGTGATGCGTGGTCAACACTTCATCGTCCGCGCCGAGATGCAAACTGCGCGCCACAATGTTGACTCCCAGCGTGGCGTTGGTGACAAAAACAAGATCGTCGCGGTCCGCCCCGAGGTAGTTCGCCAGACTTTGGCGCGCATCCGCCATCAGCGCGCTGGAGCGCCGCGCGAAAAACTCAACGGGTTGCGCTTCCAATTCCCTTTGCCAGCGCTGATATGAGTCAAAGACCGGCTTTGGCGTTGCGCCAAAAGAGCCGTGATTCAAAAAAATAATTTCAGGGCGAAGCTGGAATTGAGATTTAAGTGTGGGCATAATCGCCATTATAAGGCTTCATGTTACAATCTCGCACCGTGAAAAAAGAAGAAGAAATTAAAGTCATCGCCACCAACCGCAAGGCTGGTTTTGAATATTTCCTGTTCGAAAAATTTGAAGCAGGCCTGTCTTTGCAAGGCTCCGAAATCAAATCTATTCGCGCGGGGCAGATGAGTCTGGTCGAGGCTTACGTTGAAATCAGCGAGGGCCAGGCCTGGTTACGTAGCGCGCATATCGCGCCCTACATTCAAGCCAGCCACTACAACCACGACCCCGTGCGCGCGCGGCGTCTACTTTTGAAAAAGCGCCAAATCAATCAGCTATTTAATTCCGTGCGCCAAAAAGGCATGACCATCGTGCCGACGCGAGTCTACATAAAAGAAGGCCGCGCCAAAATAGAAATCGCGCTGGCGCGCGGCAAGAAACTGCACGACAAACGCGAAGTCATCGCCAAGCGCGACGAAGCCCGCGACTCAGAACGAGCCACGAGAGCGCGTTAGTTATGTAGTTGGATAGTTTCGTAGTTATGTAGTTTAATGGTTACGCAATTAGACAACATTATCGCGCGCAACAAACTATAAAACTATCAAACCATCGAACTAACCAACCATCCAACTATCCAACTAAAAACTAAAATGCCCCCTTCCACCATCGGCGCCATCAACCAACTTTCCGAAAGCGAAAAGCGCAAAGTGTATGCGCGCATCATTCCGCGCGCACTACTCGAGCGCTTTAATTTACCCGACGCCGAATCGCCCGCCCTGCAAAATTTTTTACAATTCACTTTCGCGCCGCACTCCAGCGATGTTGAAATGTCGCTCTTTCACCAGCCAAATTTTCCCGACCCAATTCTGTACGGCCACCTGACCGACACGCTTAACGGCCAGATTCACATTCTGCTTTACATCCTCAATGACCCCACAGCCCCGCGCTTTAATGTGGATATAACCCCCGACGGACAGGCCACAAAATTTGGAACATTTCTGCGCAACCTGACGGCGGAACAAGACGCGCTCTTAGCGGGTCTGGCACCCGGGCAGGTGCGCCGCGGATTGCGCCTTCTGCCAGCGGCCATGTCCACGTTTGAGGAATTCGTCCACTCACTCAGGCATGAATATTATTTTGTTGAGCCGCTCTTCTATCACAACGCTGTGCTATTTGAACGCTATGGATTTGCCTATCAAGAAGGTCGCCGCTTTATGGAGCGCATCCACAAAGGCTTTTCAGCCAACGGTGACTTGCTCAACCAACTGGATGGCGAAAATATTTTTCGCCATCGTGAGGCGGCCGCATCGGTGCGTCTGCGCTCATGGGCGCTCCACGACGGAATTCTGGGCGAAGCCTTCACCAATGTCACCATGTACAAGCGCATCGGAAAACCCGCCAACGTGAACACCTGCCCAGAAATTGCGTGGTAGCTAAAAACAACGCTCGAGGAGAATCTACGTGGATAAAAATATCGGCTTCATCGGGCTGGGCATCATGGGACGCGGCATGACGCATAACTTGTTAAAGGCCGGGCATGCTGTAACCGTGTGGAATCGCAATCCAGCGCGCATGGACGAATTTATAACGGCGGGCGCAAAGTCTGCGGCATCGCCTGCCGCGATGACGGCGCAATGCGACGTCATCTTGATTTGCGTCAGCGACACGCCAGATGTGGAGCAGGTTTTGTTTGGCGCACAGGGAGTGAGTAGCGGCGTAAAAGCGGACGCATTGGTCATTGACCACAGCACGATAAGTCCGCATGCAACGCTTGAAATGGCAACCCGCCTGAATTCACAAGGCGTGCGCTTTCTCGACGCACCCGTCAGCGGCGGCAGTGAGGGCGCGGCAAAGGGCATCCTTTCGATCATGGTCGGCGGCGATGCGGAGGATGTGGAACGCGCCCTACCCATCTTGCAGGCCTACGGGAAGACGATCACCCATGTCGGCAAACAAGGCGCGGGGCAAACCGCGAAGTTAGTGAATCAAATATTGGTGGTGATAAATCAACTGGCGGCCAGCGAGGCTTTATTATTCGCTCAGGCGGGCGGACTCGATTTATCAAAAACCATCGAGGCGGTAAAAGGCGGCGCGGCGGGTTCGTGGATGTTGGCCAATCGCGGTCCGCAGATGATCGTGCGCGATTTCCGCCCAGGCTTCACGATTGATCTGCAACAAAAAGATTTGCGTCTCGTGCTCGAAGCGGCTGACCAATTGGGCGTGCCGCTGTTAGCGACGAGCCTCGTCTTTCAGATGTACCGCACATTACAGGCGCAGGGTCTCGGCGGTGAAGGGAATCACGGTTTGGTGAAAGCGCTTGAGCAAATGATGGGCGTTGAGTTGGGCAAGTAATGAGTGTGTATGCAAATTCAGCACTGGCTGTCTTTGCGAGGAGCTGCGAGCCTTAAACGGCGAGTGGCGGCGACAAAGCAATCTCCTCTTTTAAGCACGAGATTGCTTCGGGCGAGTACGCCCTCGCAATGACAGGTCTATAGTAGCGAGTGGTTTTGCGTAAGCCCATTAATAAAGTAAAGACCCACGATTTTCATCGTGGGTCTTTTGTCAGGTAGCGGGGGCAGGACTCGAACCTGCGGCCTCCGGGTTATGAGCCCGACGAGCTGCCACTGCTCTACCCCGCATCGAAGGACTGAGAGTTTACCAGACATGCAAAAGTGCGTCAAGCGCGTTTATGTAAATTGTTATCGCTTTCTCAAAATCCAAAAACCTTCAACGCGAATTTCGCAAATGGGCGAATGGAGCGAATAAACAATGAAAAATTCGTGATATTCGCGTTGTATCTGCTGTGTGTAAGATCAGCTATTAAGTCAGCCGGAAAAATCAGGGGACGGGCGTGGGCGTGGCGCAGTGCGTAATCGAAATGTCGTCGTAGTAAACGAGGGAACTGCCCAGGTGATTTAAGTATGAATCAGAGGCGACGATTTGGTATTGGAGCCAGGCGTCGTCGAAATCCTGATAGCGCGAGATGTTGTCTACGCTGACGGTGTAGGTGTAGACGCCCTTGTTGCCGCTCATGATGGCGCCGCCGCCCCACTCTGTGCCGAGACTGGTGTATTTATCTTGCATACGCATAAAAAGTAAAACGTAATACAGGCGCGGCACTTTGTTGACGCGGACGGTGAAGTTGATCGCGTCTGGTCCGCCACAGCGCCCCCATTGAATCAGTCCGCCGGAAATTTGCACGATGCTGAAGATGGGACTGCCCGGCGTAAGCACAGATAGGTTGGGCGCGGGGAAAGTGATGGTGGGGCGCTGCGTGGCTGTGCGCGATGCAAACGGCGTACGCGTGAACACTGGCGTGGGCGTGTTGGTAATAGTGGGCGTTTCGCTGGGCAGGCGCGTTTCGCCGGGGACGAGGGTGACGGTGGGCGAGGACGTGTTCGTCGCGCTGGGTTGAGGGAGAAATGCAGAGAGGCTGGGGATGCTGGAACACGCCGAAAAAAGTAAAGCGAAAAGCATAACTTCCGCGTAACGTTTAATCTGCAACATGGACTATGACTCCATCAACTCATCCGTCTTCGCGGCCATGATGAAATCGTTTTTGTGCAGGCCCTTGATTTTGTGCGACCACCACTGAACAGTGACGCGGCCCCATTCGGTGATGATCAGGGGATGATGTCCCTGCTCTTCAGCGATGGCGCCGACGCGGTTGGTGAAGGCGAGGGCGTCGACGTAGCTCTTTAGTTTGTAGACCCGCTCAAGGCGCGGGATGCCCGCCACTTCGCGGACTTGCCAGTCCGCAACTTGCGGGTGCAGTTCAGCAATCTCGGCGTCGCTGAGAGTCGGTTCGCCGCCGCGGCAGGCGACACATTGGAATTGGGAAAGTTGGCTCATTATTTTTTCTCCAGAAATTCATCAGGCTCAACGTTGGCTTGTTTCAAAATGGCGCGCAAGGTTCCTTCGGGCATATCGCCCGGATGATTCGGAATCGTGGTGAACCTGCCAGTGGCGGAATTGCGCCAGATTTCATGGCTCCCGGCGGCGTGACGAAAAAACTCAAAGCCAAATGCCTTGAGTTTTTTTATTATTTGGCGATAGCGAAACCCCGAAAGACGGCCCACCTTACGCCTCTACGATTAAGGAATAATCGAAACTTTCACCGGCCATCGGCAGGTGTACATCCGACTGTGCTTCGAGCAATTTGCGCGCCACATCGCGGGCGATCTCAAGAGTCTCTGCAATGGTGCGGCCCTGGGCAACCAGTCCCTGCACATCGTCAGAGGTGGCAAGATAGAGGCCTTCGGGTAATTTTTCAATATGAATTTGAATTAGATGTTCGTTGATATCCAACATGCAAACGCTCCTTGTGAGGCACAGTATAGCATAGGGCAATTTGAGAACAACTCCAATACTAACCTTGAGTCTCCAAGGTAAATATTGTAATCTCAGGCCGGCAATTAAATCGGATGGGGATGCTGGCCATGCCCAGGCCGCGATTGGTGTATTGAATCATGTCGCCGACTTGGTATTGCCCGAGCGGATATTTGTGCGCGAGGCTGGGCGTCTTGATTGGACCGATGAATGGGATGACCACCTGTCCGCCGTGGGAGTGGCCGGAGAGCTGCAGGTCGAAGGCGTCGGTGAGGGAGGCATAGTCGGCGTAATCAGGTTCGTGACAAAGGAGGATGGAGCACGCGTCCAGCGGAATTTTGCGCAACAGCACAGCCAGCCGATGTTGATGCTCATACACGTCCCCCAGGCCAGCGAGATAAAGTTCGTCAGCGCCACGACGCAAAACACCAGTGGCATTCACCATCAATTCCAAACCAGCTTTTGAGAGCGCGATACCAATTTTATTTGCATCCGTCCAGTAATCGTGGTTGCCGAGCACCGCATAGACGGGCAAACCCGCCACCAGCGGGGCAAGTCCGTCGACCACATCTTGCAGGGCGGTCTCGCGGATTTCGTCCCAGCCGCGACCGAGCAAAAAGTCTCCAGTGATGACAACGATGTCGGGCTTTTCGGCCAGTATTTTTTCAACGCTGGCAGAGAGCCGCGCACGAGTCATCCAGCCGCCCATATGAATATCGCTGATCTGGGCGATTTTGAATCCGGTAAAAGATTTTGGCAGGCGGCGCAGGGGCATCTTCAGACGCACTACGTCCAGCCAGCCGGGTTCCATGCTGGCGGAGTAAATAATTCCGCCCAACCCCGAAGCGAGCGCGGTCAGCGTGGCGGTGCGAAATAATTTAAGAAAATCGCGGCGGGAGAATTTTGTGTTTTTCACGTTCAAGAAATTAATTCCATTAGCGACTTTGCGGCATCTGCTCCGCTGATTCGAATCCGCATTGTCTTGCGCCCGGCGGCGAGCAGGGCTTCATAATCGCCCAGCGCCTGTGCGCGAATCAATGCGCCAAAAGAAATTCCGTCGTTCGGGATTTCGATATCAGCGTCGTAGTCCGCGACGATTTGAATGAAGTGACCCGTGTTGGGTCCGCCTTTGTGCATCTGTCCCGTTGAGTGTTGAAAGCGCGGACCGAAGCCAACGGTCACTGCGCATTTTGTTTTGGCGCGCAGGGCAACACGCAAGTCATTGAGCGCGGCGCTAGTCTCTTTATTGCGCGGCAGGTAAGCATTGATGGAAATAAAATCAGCGCGCCTCACATTCGCAATAAATTTTTTGAGCGCCGCGCGCGCATCTTGCGCATTCACTAAATCCACATCGGCCAGCTGGCCAGATTTTTGAATTGCGGCAATTTTATTTTTTGTGCGCGTCTTGCTATCTTCCACGTTTGGCTGGTCGAACGCGTTCACGCCCAAGATGTGACAAGCGACTGCGGTGGCATATTCCCAGCGGAAAAATTCTCCGCCAACTTCGTAGAGACTGGGGATTGGAGATTGGATAATGGGATGACCTGCGACTCGTAAAGCGGCAATCGCTTCATCTTGCTCTCCGGTTTGACGGAGGTAAACGAAGAGACGGTCCGCACCATAGACATCGGGCGGGCCGAGCGGCTCAAACGCCACGGGCACGAGTCCCTTGCCGGACTTTCCAGTGGATTCAGCCACGATTTGCTCGATCCAAGCTGACAGCGCGGCGAGCGGCGCATCGGCCACGATGGTCAGCTTGTCACGCCCCGCCAGCGCAGACTCAGCCAGCACCGCGCCCAGCGCCGCGCCCGGGTTGCGCGCGGACGGGTAATGCGCGTCGCATTGACTCTGCATCCATGCGGCGCGATTCAATAGTTGATTCAAATCCATGCCCAGCAAGGCGGCGGGGACGAGGCCGAAATCTGTCAGCGCGGAGAAGCGGCCGCCCACGTTTGGGTCGGCGAGGAAAATTTTTCTGAAGCCGCGCTCACGCGCAAGTTTTTCGAGCGATGTGTTTGCGTCGGTGATGGCGACGAAGCGCGAGCCGTCCGCGCCGCTGAGGTGCCAGAAATAGTTGAATGCGGCGGTCACTTCGGCTGTGCCGCCAGTTTTACTGGCGACGATGTAGAGTGACTCGGCGGGCGGGTATTGTTCCGCCATCAGCGCAACTTGGATTGGGTCAGTTGAGTCCAAAATGGCAAGCGAGAGCGGCGCGTTGAATTCTGCCTTCGCCAGCAACGAACTAAATACTTCGGCTGTCAATGAGGAGCCGCCCATGCCCAAGACGAGAACGCGTTCGATTCCCTGCGCGTGAATCTCTTTGGCAAAGTTTTCATAGTCCGCGATTCGTGTGCGCGCGTCTGTGACCGAGTCAAGCCAGCCGAGGCGATTCGTCACTTCGGCTTGGGCGGCGGAGTCTGTCGCCCACAGTGAGGCGTCTCGTTTGGCGATGCGCGCGGGGACGGAGTATACGTCGAGGAGGGCCAGGCGACTCGAGACTGAATCCGCTATGGGGCCG
>VFKQ01000206.1 GCA_009885445.1 Anaerolineaceae bacterium
AAGGGTATCGGAATCATCCGCAACTAGAACGTTTCAAAGGGCAAGCCGATTCAGTAAGGCTGATCGATTCGTATCTGTTGGCAATATACGAAGAAGCAACGAAACGGGGATTTGCATTCAATCGAGAAAAGATAGGACCGCTATTTGCGAATCGAGAAATCATCGTAACCGATGGTCAACTTGAGTACGAAATGGGTCATTTGAAGGATAAGCTTGAGAAGCGGAATAAAGAGCAATATGAAAGGATAGTAAACGTAAATTTCCCTCAGCCGCATCCACTCTTTCGGGTAGTGAGTGGGAAAGTCGCGTCATGGGAAAGAGTAAAACAGCCGTGAAGGACTGTTAAGTGAGAGAATCGGGAAAAATAGAATACGTCGGTCGTTTTGTTCGCCAAACTCAATCGTAGAAAGTAAATCTGTCCATGCCTACCTCCGCCATTGCACTTTTACTCGGCTCCGCATTCCTGCACGCGATCTGGAATTTGATTCTCAAAAACTCAGAAGACAAATTCATCGCCATGGGCTGGCAGGTGATTCTGAGCAGTATTGCCGCGATCATCGCACTGTTTTTCATTGGCCTGCCGCCACAGTCCATGTGGTTGTTCGCGGGCATCAGCACCGTGCTCGAAGTGCTGTATTTTCTTCTGCTCATGTACGCCTACAGCGACCACGACTTCTCGCTGATCTATCCCATCGCGCGCGGCGCGGCCCCGGCCCTGCTGGCCTTGTGGGCTTTTATTTTTCTGGGCGAAGTTCCCAGCGCAGGCGGATTTTTCGGCATCCTGCTAATCATCCTCGGCATGGTTTTTATCGGCGCGACGAGTCTGATTCAGAATCACGAAAACAAACCGCACCTGCGCGGCATCATTCTTGCGCTCGGTGTGGCTCTGCTCATTTCCATTTATACGATTGTGGATGGCTCCGCCGTGAAGGGACAGCCCTCCCAGGCCCTCCCCTACGCCTTGAGCATGTTCACCTTCGTCCCGTTCATGACCACGCCCTGGCTGGTTCGCCGATCTGGATGGGGAGTCTTCCTCGGAGCATTCAAACAACAGCCATACAAATTAATTCTCGGCGGCGCGCTGGGAGTCGTGGCTTACACCACTGCGCTATTCGCCTACAGTTACGCACCACTGAATTACTCTGAAGCGATTCGCGAAGTCAGCGTGGTCATCGGCGCGGTGCTCGGCTGGAAATATCTCGGCGAGCCAATGGGCGGATATCGCTCGCTCGGCGCAGTGATTATTTTTGGGGGGATTGTGTTGATTGCGCTGCTTGGGTAAGGCCCCCTCCGCCACGCCTTCGGCGGGCACCTCCCCCAAAGCCGACAAGAAAACTTTTCTTCTCAACCAATTGATTGGTGTCGTATTTGGGGGAGGATGGGTGGGGGCTTTGTGACTATCTGAAATTAAACTCCTCAAAATGAATATGCTCTGACGGCACACCCAGCGCAAGAAACTTTGACTCGAAGGCCTGCGTCATCGGGAGCGGACCGCAAAGGTAGACGTGACGGTCGTCCACTTTGCCGCCCGCGTCCGCTAGAATCTGCTCGATGGTCAGCGACCCGTCTTTAGCGGAGTAACGCACGTGCACTTTCAGGCGCGGATTCTTTGTCGCGGCAGATTGAATCTCATCCACAAAAACGGCTTCTTCGGGGTGACGGCAGGTGTAGTAGAAATCCACGTCGTGAGCCAGATCGCCGTTCATGTCGCGGACAAATGAAAGGAAGGGCGTCACGCCGATGCCGCCGGCGATCCAAATTTGTTTTTGGCCGCCGGTTTTGTAATCGAACATGCCGTAGGGGCCTTCGACAATGGCGTCGACGCCGGGTTTGAGGGAGGCGAACAAGGCGCGGGTGAAGTCGCCGCTCGCTTTAATGGTCAGCCGCTCCACGTCGAGGCCCGGAGCGGAGGAGATGGTGAAGGGGTGCGATTCGTCTAATGTCGAGTCGGATGGAAAACGCACGAAGAGAAATTGTCCCGCGCGGCGATTTTGTAATTTTTTATTTTTCGCGCGCAAGACCACTTCGGTGGAGGAGGCGTTGGGATGGTTGACGGCTTCGACAGTGAAGGGAATGTATTTGCCAAAAAATCTTCCGAAGATTTCAGTGTAGAGATATGAAGCCGTGCCGATGATGAAAAATATTTGCACCCAAGTGATGGCGACCAACGCGTGCAACGGATTCGGGATGGTCAGCGCATGGACGAAGCCCAGGATAAAGAAGATGCCGATGAAACGTTTGAGTTTTTTCCAACCTTCGTAGGTGCCGCCAGAAAGTTTGTTGAGGAAGGCAATGCGCGGCGAAAGGCTGATTAACGCAATCGAGACGATGCCGCTGAAGGCGACCACGGCCAGCCAGTTACCCAACCCCCACTTAAGTGAGATGGGCACAACCAGCACATGCGCAAAAATTAACAACAGCGCCGCAGTGGATGTGTGACGGTGAGTGACGTACATCTTATCTAGCCCGCCGAAATATTTTTCGGCCCATCTGGGCCGCGTGGAGAGGAACAACGAGCAGGCCATGAGGATGATGTTGTTCGAGCCGATGGTCTCGCCGGCCCACTGGCGCGCAAAGTTTGCGCGGCCATCGTTCTCAGGAGCGAAGACAATCCAAATAATGATGTTGAGAATTACAAGTGAAATGATAACCAGATTACCGAGATTTGATTTGCGCATGTGTGCCTCCGTGATTAGCGATGATTTTATCCGAATATGTGGCGGGCTTCTCTTATCGCCATTTTCAAACATCGCCGTTTTACACTGAAACTCATAAATCATCACGTCCTTCCTCATATTACCGCTATTCTCGCTCTACTGGCACCTTCCTGCGTGTATCTTTTGGATAAAGTCTAGCGAAAGGGCGCTAGCGCAAAGCCCGCACTCCAAGAAATTGTTAATCATAGCGAATTCGCGGATCGAGCCAGGCGTAGACAATGTCGGTGAGAATTTGGAAGACGACGACGGCAACAGAGATCAGCATCATGATGCCCATGACCACGGGTGTATCTCCACGGGAGACGTGGTCCAGGAATAAGCGACCCATTCCGGGCCAGGCGAAGATGCGTTCGGTGACGAGGGCGCCGCCGAGCAGGAAGGGCAGGTCCAGCCCGATGACGGTGACGATGGGCAGGGCGGCGTTTTTCAGCGCGTGGACGAAGGTGATCTCGCGGCGCGGCAATCCTTTGGCGCGCGCGGTGCGGATGTAATCCTGATTCAGCGCTTCGAGCATGGTACTGCGAATGTAGCGGCTGTACGAGGAAAAACTATTAATGGAGATGGCTAATACGGGCAGGATTAAATGCCAGGCGAGTTGGTCCAGTGACGGGCCAGCTTGCGGCTCGAACATGCCGACGGTGGGCAGATAGGGCAGTCCCCACTTTTTAAAGTTGACCGCGAAAATATACATGGAGCCGAGGGCAATGACGAAGATGGGCATGGAGTAGCCGATAAAAGATAGGGCCGTAATTAAATTATCGAGCGTTGAATATTGTTTGAGCGCGGAATAAACGCCGATGACCAGCGCGCCGAGGATGACGATGAATTCAGAGACGACCATTAAGATTAATGTGTTGGGCAATCGCGATTTGATCACATCCAATGCCGGCTGGCGTGTGACCAGCGAGATGCCAAAGTCGCCGCGCAAGACGCCTTTGCGGGTACCCTGTGTTTCGGCGATGCCGTCGCCGTCGAGGTCGGTTTTCGCCCAGTCGTTTCCGGCCAGCCAGTAGACGTATTGGACGAGAATGGGTTTATCCAGCCCGAGTTGACGGGCGAGACGCTCGCGGTCTTCCTTGCGCGTGAGGTGACGTCCGCCCATGGTGGCCAGCGGGTCGCCCATGTTTTGCAACATGACGAATAGCAACACGCTGACCAGGAGAATCAGCGGGATGCCTTGTAGGAGTCTTTGAAAAACATAACGGAGCATAATGGTTGTTTCCTAAAAACGATTCCTAACATCCTACCATAGTACAATTGCGGCTAGTGGTACATTTTTAAGTGGTGTGCGCGCAAACCTGTCAGAGACTCGGCGTAAAGACTTCGGAAATCTCCCTGGATGCGCGTAAAATGGAGAACCCTCTTAAAGATTTCCGAAGTCTAAATCGGGTGACAACCTTTGCGTGCACACTTAAGTGATGGCAACCTTTGAAATTTTCACCGAGCTATTTTATTTCAACACAAATGTTGCGAATGATTCTTGAAACATTAGCGTTACTCGCCTATTTATTGGAGCGCACATGCACACAGAAGAAATGCCCGATCACGCAGACGTGAAAATCCACCCGCCCATTTTGACGGCGATTCATATTCTCGCCGCGTTCTTGCTGAAATGGTTTGTCAATCCATTCATGTCCCCGCCAGCACTGGAGTTGGTTGGGTTTGCCCTCGTGGTGATTGGATTCATCTTCGGCGCGGCGGCCTTCCTCGCATTTCGTAAGGCGCGCACCACAGTGATGCCGCACGGGTCGGTGTCCGCGATTGTTTCGAGCGGAGTCTTTAGATTCACACGCAACCCGATCTATCTCGGTTTTCTATTAATGATCATCGGCTTCCCGCTGAATTTCGGCACGTGGTGGGGACTCGTCCTTGCGCCGTTTTTTATCCACAGCGCGAATCGTTTGGTCATCGAGCGTGAAGAGGCCTATCTGGAGAAAA
>VFKQ01000269.1 GCA_009885445.1 Anaerolineaceae bacterium
AAGAACTGAAACGTACTTCGGCAATCACTGCAATGGGTGGTGCTGTAGATGGTGAGGGTGGGTTGGGTCATGGCAGAGTGATGATTTTATGGCGCAATATCTTACTACCTTGGGGCGACCCGCCAGGCGAAAGCAAGTAACCTGATGAATCATGGCGGGTCGCCGCTACTCAATCTCGAATCGATTAATCTATAAACCCGTAGTAGCAATTAAATTCCTGCCCACTGGGAGTTGTCACCACCTGCGCCCCATCGCTATCGTCCAGTGTGTAAGCTTTGAGTTCAGCCGTCAAACCGGCAAGGGTTTTATCCGCCAGCCAGCGCGAAAGGTGGAAGGATTGCCAATCCATGTTATCCACAGATTTGCGCTGCTCTTGTTGACAAACCAGCGCCGCGCCCAACTCTTCGCGCAAGTTGGCGGGCAATTTGGGGTTTTGAAAGGAGTTCGCAATGGGCGGAATCGCATCGTCTGAAAGCTGAAGGAAGTAAGATGAATCAAGGCTGGCCCGCCCGAGGTCCGGTTCAGTTTTAGCGCCGCCTTCGATCTCGCGCTGGATGTTTTGGCGCACGATCCACGCGTCCACGTTGAGCAGGGGCAGGCTGGCGGCAAATCCAATCGCGACAATCAGCGCGGCGAAGGCGAATCTATTTTCGCGGCGCGTGATTTCGAGCACGACGGTGACGACCAACAGCAAGGCCAGCCAAATCATGAAGACGTGAGTATAGGTGCGCAGGCGCGAGAATCCGTAGGCGGCTTCGTAGAGACCGAGTCTTTCGTAGGCCGAGACGAGCATGACCAAGACGAGCGCGACGATGCTGATCGAAAGCCCCGAGAAAATTTTGCGCTGAGTCTCCGTCTCGCGCTGTGAGATGGCGCCGAGGCCGAAGATGAGCAGGAGGCTGAAGAAAGCCACAGCCACGAGTTCGCCGAATCCACGACGCGCGTATTCGCTGAAGGTGTAACCGTCTATGTGGATGTTGGCTTGTCCGCCAAAAAAATATTGGAATTGAATGACGACGAATGACGCGAACAATGCCGCTACACTGCCCAGCACAATGGACGATTCGATTGGCCCGAGGAAGGCGGGGATTAAATGTTTGTCACTCTTAATAGACTCGTCGCTGGATTGTGTTCCGGCATGCAGGAAGACGCCGACGAGGATGGATGCGCCGAAGAGGATGTAGAACAAGCGCCAGATATATTCTGGCAGGTCTTGAAGATTGAATTTCTCGATGAAGTCTGTGAGACGTTGATCGAAGACTGCGTCGGCGGAGGAGAGCAGGGAGGCGAAGATGGCAACGATGGGCAGGGCGATGAGGATGCCGCGCACGATTGGCCAGGGCGAGCGACGAGGCACATCGTCGCGGGCAACCCGCTCACGGCGCGTCTCTGAAGCGTAGGCGAAAGGTTTGAAGAGGGCGTTGAGGCCCAGGCGGAAGAATCCGCTCAGGTAGTCGCTGAATCCATATTGAGTCCACAAGCCGCCGGTGCAGGTGATGACAAACAGGCTGAGCAAAAAGAGGCTGAGGGTGTGGGCGAGGAAAGCGGTGAGACCTTCGGCGCGCGTGAAGGTGACGATGAGGAAGAAGGCCGTGGGCGCGAGGAGTAGATAGGCGTTGCGCGAAATGCGAATGCCTTCGGCGCGCAAAATGTAGAGGCCGCCGAGCAGGCAGAGCGTGAGGTAGATGGCGAAGTTGACGCCGAGGTCGTGCTCCCAAAAGAGCAGGTCAATGGCCCAGCCGAGGGCGATGGCGATCCACCAGAGGCGGGTTGGATTTGATTTCATGAGGGTCTCCTTGAATAAGTTTTGTGCAGGATAATACCGCGGGGCTTGCAGAGTCTGTCAGAGGCTATCAGGTTTCCCCTCGTGCGGCAAATGTGACTGTCACGTCCAGAACCCGTAATTACAATTACATGAGAATCTAGAATCCCGTATTGACATCTGAGTCAATTGGTGCAATAATGCCGTCATTATTCAGGGGAGCAAAAAACGAAACCGCCATCCTATGAAAGGAGGAGGTGATGTCCAACATGGAAAGTAGCATTAAACCCCGCGCTGTGGCATCCCTCCTCAAGTAAGAAGGACGCCACAGCGCAAACAGACTGCCATCCGCAAGGGTGGCAGTTTGTTTTGACGATATAATCCCGCCATGCAAAATACCTGGCTCCAAAAAATTTCGCGCTGGCTCGTGCCCCTCGCCGCGCTGGCCGCCTTCGCGGGCTGGATGTACATCGCCCCGCCGGGCGTGCTGGGCAAGGCTGACGCCGTCGGTTACGCAGTTTGTCATCGCATCGACGAACGTTCCTTTCAGATCGGGGACCGTCAACTGCCGTTGTGCGCGCGCTGTTCGGGGACTTTCAGCGCCGCGGCTTTCGGTCTGCTCTTTTTCGCGGTCACATCCGGACAAAAAAGCGGGATGCCCGACAAAAAGTTTTATCTCCCTTTTGCCTTGTTCTTCCTGGCCTTCGCTATTGACGGTAGCAACTCGTATCTTTACTTAATTAAGCAGACTACCGGCGGGCTGGCGCAAATCCCCAATCTATATGTCCCCAACAACACGCTGAGACTCTTCACCGGCTCGGGTATGGGACTGACCATGGTCACTTTCCTCGTCCCGGCTTTCAATCAAACAGTCTGGCAAAACCCAAATCCCGCGCCGACGATTGGAACGTGGAAACAATTCCTGTCGTTAATCAGCATCATGTTTGTGATTGACTTGCTCATTCTGACAGAATCGCCCATCGTGCTTTATCCGATTGCGCTGATCAGTCCGCTCGGCGTGCTGGCGCAGTTGACGATGATCTTCTCGATCGTGTGGATGATGGTCATGCGCCAGGAAAATACGTTTGAGAAGTTTCGTCAATTGTGGATTCCGTTATTGGCGGGATTCACTTTGACGATGTTGATGATTATCGGCATTGACTTGTTCCGTTTACAATTGACGGGCACGTGGAGCGGCTTTCCGCTTTAGTGCGAATCGTGGAGCGGGATCGTATCCCGCTGAATTACCAATATGCGGAATGCCATTCCGCACCACGTAACATTTTCAAAAGGAGAATTAATGGAATTACTGACCGGAATCTTTTCTGCCTTTGGCCTCTCGGCCAGCGCAGGGCTAAATGCCTACATCCCCCTGTTGGTCATTGGCGTGATTGACCATTACACTGATTTGCTGACGCTCAAAACGCCCTGGGACACGCTCTCGAACCCGTGGATTTTGTTAGTGCTCAGCATTTTGGTCATCATCGAAATGATTGCCGATAAAATCCCCGCCGTGAATCATGCCAATGATGTGATTCAGACTCTTGTGCGCCCTGTGGCCGGTGCGCTGGCTTTTGCGGCCAGCACGAATGCAGTGACAAACGTCAACCCGGTGTTGGCCCTCGCGCTGGGACTCTTCGTGGCGGGCGGCGTGCACGCGGTGAAAGCTGTGGTGGTGCGGCCCATCGTCAGCGCGACGACGGGCGGGCTGGCGAACGCGCCCGTCAGCGTGGCGGAGGATGTTACCTCCACGGTGGTTTCTGTTTTAGCCATCATCGCGCCCATCATTGTCGGCACTCTGCTCATTATCACTTTGGCGTTTTTGCTGTCGTGGTGGTGGGGCAGGTCGAACCCCGAAACACAATAATCTTTTCAAGGAGACATCATGACCGACCAGACAGAACTCTCACTCCCAACGCCGCCTGCGCCCAACGACGGCAACCGGCGCACCCTGCTGATCATTGTGGGCATAATCGTGTTTTGCTGTGTGTGCGCAGTGGGCACGTTTGTGTTTTATCAATATCTGGGTGACCCACTTTTGGAAATGCTTGGCTTGCAGTAGGAACGGTAAGAATCACAACGACCTCCGCTAAAACGGAGGTCGTTGTGATTTAAACAGACTTTGCAATTCGGCCAGCGCATTCAGTGCGCCCTGCCGAGTCTCTTCATCTAAATTCGCGGCGATGAATTCATCTTCATCGAGCACATGTTGCGTCCCTTCGGCGCTGACCCACAGGTCGAGAAATAAATCTTCGTATTCCACGCGGTCATCCAAAAAAATCGCGGGGCGCGACACGTTGCAGTAATATCCTTTCGGCGCGCCGTCGTCGCGGTCGAAAATTTCAAAGACGTTATACCAACGCTCGCTGTAATAAGTC
>VFKQ01000123.1 GCA_009885445.1 Anaerolineaceae bacterium
ACTGGGAGAGGGGACATTTGCTCACAACAAAAACGGGACTCCGCAAAGCGGAGTCCCGTTTTCATCTTTCATCTTTCATCTTTCATCTTTTTTCTTCGTTCTTCGTTCATCCCTTCGGCGGCGGCGCATCTTTGTCGTACACAAAGACCTGCACGTCCAGATCGTTTTTTAGCAAATCCATCACCGGCTGAAATGTGGCGTCTTTTATTTTTTGCATGTCGGCGGCGGGCGCAAGCACAGTCAGGCGCGCCTCATCTGCCGAGATTTTCGCGGGGCGCACTTCCGCGCTCGGGCAGGCGGACTTGACGGTGTTGGTGATGTGTTGAATTGCGTCGTCGAGGGTCATGATGTTGTGCGTAAATTATAGTGCATCTGAATCGTTTTTTTGCAAGCTACCTATTTTCAATCTGGTGCGACTTACGTAGAACAAATTCTTTCATCGGCTAATCTACGCCAATCTTCGCGAATTTAAAAAATTAGCGCAAATTCGCGAGGATTAGCGGATCGTTTTAGAGCTTTGCATAAGTCTTATCTGAAACGTCCTGCGGTGCGCGGATGAATGCCCCAGCCTCCCAATTGCCTCGCGGTGTAAAGCGGTGCCGTAGCCTTTATGACGAGAAAAACCGTACGCTGGGAATTTTTCGTGCAGGTTGCGCATGAACTCGTCACGCGCGGTTTTGGCGAGGACGGAGGCGGCGGCGATGCTCAGGGATTTTTGGTCGCCTTTGACGAGCGAGGTGAGCGGGATTTCGGTTTCGGGCTTGAGCAGAAAATCTGTCAGCAAATAATCGGGGACGAGAGTCAGCGCGGCGAGGGCGCGTTCGGCGGCGAGACGAGTGGCGGCAGAGATGCCGATGGAATCTATTTCGTCTGCGTCGGCCCAGCCGAGGCTCCAGGCTTGGGCGACGGATTTAATTGTCGCGGCGCGTTGTTCGCGCTGTCGGGGGGTCATCTGCTTGGAGTCGCGTACCCCGCTCAAAGCGCGGACGAGATGCGCGAGGTTGGGCAGGAGGACGAGGCCGACTGTGACGGGTCCGGCCAGGGCGCCGCGTCCGGCTTCGTCGAGTCCGGCGATTAAATTAAATCCCCCGCGCCATAAATTTTTTTCGAACGAGAGATCAGGCGGACGAATCATAAAGTCCGCGTCTGGCGTTGCGGCGAATCAAAAAAATATCGCGCAACATGCGCAGGGCGTCTTGCACGGCGCTGAGTTTGGTGTGCGCGTCGAAACGCCAGTGGATGGGCACTTCGCGCACGCGCAGTTTGCGGCGGCGGGCGATGTAGAGGATTTCGATGTCGAAGGACCAGCCGGCGAGGGTTTGATGTGTGAAGACTTGTCGCGCGGCGTCGGCGCTGAAACATTTGAAGCCGCATTGTGTGTCTTGCAGGCCGGGCAAAATTAACAGACGAATGACAGTGTTGATCACGCGCCCGCCGATGTGACGGAAGGAGGGTTCGTCATAGCGCACGGCGCCCGGGGCTTCGCGCGAACCGATGGCAATGTCTATGTTATTTAAAGCGGGAGGAAAAAATTTATTAACTTGCTCAATCGACATGGAGAGGTCAGCGTCGCACATAAATCTAAATTCGCCGCGCGCTTCCAACATGCCGCGACGCACGGCCAGACCTTTACCGCGATTGCTTTCGCGGAGCACGTGCAGGTTTTTATTCTGGCGCGCAAATTCCTGCGCAATGTTGAAGGTGCCGTCATCACTGCCGTTTTCGACGATGAGCACTTCGGCGGAATATTTTTGCGCACTCAAAAAAGCAAACACCTGCTCCAGGGTGCGGGGCAGGCGTGACTCTTCGTTATGCGCGGGGATGATGATGGAGAGAAAAGGGGCGCTCAAAGTGGGGGATATAAAATCACGTAGGCGGCCAGCGCCATGACGCCAAACCAGCATAAAAACAGGAAGCCGACGACGCCGATTTGTAAAACGCTCATGCCGAGAATGCGACGTTGCGCGGGCTTGCGATTTGTGCGCGGCGCGGCGGGCGGTTCAATGCCCGCCACCGGGGCGGGGTCGCGCACGAAGGTGGGTTCCTCGTCGAAGGCAAAGCTTAAGTCTGATTCGCCGGCTTCTTTTTCGATGAGCGCGTCGCTTTTGGGCGCGTTGAGAATCGAGCGCATGCGCGAGGCTTCGGCGGCCGGTTTGTTGGGGCTGTCATCGCGCAATGAGAAGGAGTCTTGGGCAACTTCTTCAACCTGTTGACCCGCTTTATTTGGCGAGCGCGGTTTTTGAATGCGCTCCACAAACTCGTTGACGATTTGCGCGTTCATCAGCGGGCGCGCGTTGGTCAGGCCAGCGGCGAAGCGGTCTATGCCGTCGGTGAGCACCACGCGGATGTTGGGCCGCACCGATTCAACGTGCAGGCCCGGGTTGGCGGCCATCAGAATCGGCTCGACGGGCGCGGGCACTGCCGCGCCCTGCTTTTCAAAGAAAGACTGCAATATTTTTGCGAAGCGCGCAGTGGTTCTGATTAGGTTAATTTGCGCCGGTTGAAAGCGGGCGTTGTTGAGTGTGCCCCAATCGTCGCCGCGTGCCTGATAGGAGCCGCTGAGCGCAGTCACTTCGATTATATAAATTCCCGAGGGGCCGATCAAAATCAGCGGCAAAATAATTCCGCTGGTGCCCAGTTCGGCATTGCGAATCAGTGTGTATCTGTTTTCGAGTACACGGCTGAGAAAAGCCACCACTTTCTTTTGGGCCTGCATGTTGCCATACCAGGCGAAGCCGTTTTTCAACGTACCTTGCAGGCGGTTGACGAGGCTGATTTGTCCGTTCTCGTCTTGAAAGGGGGTCAGGTCTATGAGTCGCATGGGCGTGGATTAGAAAAGCGGCGCGCCTTCCAACTCGTCGCGGCTGGCTGTGGCATGCGTGGATACAAAATGGCTTCCATCCTGGCTGATCAATTGCACCTCCCGCGCATTGTCGAAGGTGCTGGCCAGAAATTTCATGCGTTGACCAATGACGAAGCGTTTCTTCGTCTTCAAACGCTCAATCAGGGTTTTGCGGTCCAGCAACACGCGGTCTGAGAACGTGTCGCCGCGGCGCTCGTAGGCGCGCACCATGTCGATTTGTCCATTGCGCGCAAAGCGCACTGCTTCGATAATGCCGTCGTAAATTTTATTTGCCATGCGGAATCCTCACCTGCGTATTTTAGCATAGATGATAAAAACAAAAGTGAAAGTCTATTCTGTTTAATGGAAACGAGGCAGCGCAGGCTTCAGCCTGCAGAATGGAGCAGGCTGAAGCCTGCACTCCAGTTAATAAAAAAAGCCGACGACCATTCAGGTCGTCGGCTCTTTGTCGGGGTGGAGGGATTCGAACCCACGACCCCCGCGTCCCAAACGCGGTGCGCTACCAACTGCGCTACACCCCGAAGTTCGCCGTCCAATCGTCCCACTGGAATGCGTTGAATGCGCCGAGTATAATCGTTCGGATGTTGACCCGTCAAGCAAAGCGACAAATTGCGGCCCTCTTGCCGCTTCTTTTTGGACTTTGGGCCTGCCAGCCCGCCCCAACGCCGCCTCCGCCCACCTCCACTTTCGCGCCGCCGCTGATTATCCCCTCGCCTGTGCCAACGTCCACCGCCACACCGCTGACTTGCCTGAGCCAACCCGGCAGACTCGAAAACGGCGAAGCGCCCACCAACAACTCGCCGACTCTCTTCATTATCTACCTGCCGCCCTGCTACGACCAATTCCCAGACCAGCATTACCCCGTGCTCTACCTTTTAAATGGACTGACCTACACCGCCGATCAATGGGTGCGCATCGGCGCGCCCAAAGCCGCTGACTACTTAATCCTATCGCGGCAGGCCGTGCCCTTCATTATTGTCTTTCCCGATGACCGTTACTGGAACAGCAATCAGGGCATCTACTTTGGTGAATTCCTGGTCAACGACATTGTTCCATTTATCAATGAAAACTTTCGCACATTGCCTGACCGCGAGCATCAAGCCCTGGGCGGACTCTCGAGCGGCGGCAGATGGGCCTTCCACATCGCGTTTACGCGCCCCGACCTATTCGGCGCGATTGGCCTGCACAGCCCCGCCGTGTCTGCGGACGACCGCGCCGCAGTCAAATTCTGGCTGACAAATTTTCCCGCCGAGGGCTGGCCGCTAATCTATCTCGACACCGGCGATAACGACCACGAGCGCGGCTACAACACCCTGCTCGAGTCCCTGCTCACCGAATACGGGGTTGCCCACGAATGGCATCTCAACACCGGCGCGCATGACGAAATCTACTGGTCTGAAAACGTGCTCGAATATTTGCAGTGGTACACGTCTATGTGGGGCACCGAAAATTTATTGCCCTAACCTGGAGAAACCCGTCTTCCGTAATGCATCACAATAAAATGTCATTTTGGTGGGTAACGTTGCATCAATAAAAATGTCACCAAGAAAGTTTGCAAAATTTGTCAGTTTTCTGGTCCATGCGGCGGCGCAGTTCGGCGGGGTTGAGTTGAACATACAAGTTCATCAGTCGTGATTTGGCTGGCAAAGAAATGTCAGTGCGTTCGAGCACACGCTGGTAAGCTAGACTTTATCCATTTGGAGATTAACAAAAAGCAGGGTAAGCTAAGGCAAACACTCGACCAAGAGGTAGCCAATGCCAGCCCTGCGCGCAGAATATATCCCGATACTCGGAGCCTTTGCGAAACTGTTCTCGAAGCGCATTTGGGCACATGCCAGAATATTGCTGATTGGCGCAATTGTCTCGCCTGCTGAACGAACCGTCACAGCGGCCTTGCGAGTGATGGGCTTGAGCGGCGAAAAACATTTTCAAAATTATCATCGTGTTCTCAATCGTGCTGTATGGTCAAGCTTGGAAGCCAGCCATCTTCTGTTGGGGTTATTGGTGAGCGCTTTTGCAATGAGCGGCCCAATTATTCTGGGCTTGGACGATACGATTGAACGTCGTCGTGGAGCGAAGATCAAAGCCAAAGGAATATATCGTGACCCTTTCCTCCTTTGTGTACCTTCGTGCCCTTTGTGGTAAACCGTTCCTGGAGGTCGAATGAAAATCGCCATCACCCGTGAAGTCAGCCGCTCGGTCGTCAATTGTGAGTTGACTCATCTCGCGCGCGCACCTATCAATGTGGAGCGCGCACGTGAGCAGCATGAGGCGTATCGTGCCGCATTGCGCGGACTGGGCGTCGAAGTCATCTCTCTGCCCGAGGAGCCAGACCTGCCCGACTCTGTTTTCGTGGAGGACGCGGCCATCGTGCTCGACGAAGTGGCCGTGCTCACCCGCCCGGGCGCGGAGTCGCGGCGCGCGGAAGTTGAGTCTGTGGCTCGGGCGCTGGAGCCGTATCGCCGCCGTCTCTTGCGCATCACTGCGCCCGGCACGCTGGATGGCGGCGACGTGCTGACAGTGGGCAAAGTAATTTTTGTGGGCTTAACTTTGCGCACGAATGCGACAGCCATTGAGCAGTTGCGCGTGTTGTTGAATCCATTTGGTTATGTGGTCATCGGCGTGCCGGTGACGGAGTGTCTACATTTGAAATCGGGGGTCACACAGGTTGCAGAAAAGACTCTGTTAATCAATCCCGCCTGGGTGGACAAGAAATATTTTGCTGGTTTTGATTTTATCGAAATAGACCCCTCTGAACTCTACGCGGCGAACGCGCTGATGATTGGCAACGCGCTGATCTACCCCGCAGAATTCCGTCAGACGGCGAAGCGCCTGGGGGGG
>VFKQ01000253.1 GCA_009885445.1 Anaerolineaceae bacterium
AACCGTTCCGAAAACGAAAGTTGGTCTCGCCGTTGCGCTTGCCGATAGACTTGATTCGTTAGTTGGTTTATTCGCCGCAGGGTTAGCTCCCACCGGCGCGAAAGACCCGTTTGGTCTGCGCCGCGCCGCGATCGGTGTTGTCCAGCCTCTCATCGAACATGATGTTGATTTTGATCTAGCCGAAGCCGTAAAAAAATCTGCGAAGACACAACCGATTGAAGTCAGCGATGCGGTGCAAAAGCAAATTCTTGAATTCATCACCGGACGTTTGAAGGTTGTGCTCAACGATTCTGGCTACAAATATGATGTCGTGGATGCTGTCCTTGCGGCGCAATCCACCAACCCGGCGGGGACAGTGCGGGCGCTGAAGCAACTGTCCGCGTGGACAGAGGGCGCTGACTGGGCTACTACGCTGGATGCCTTTGCGCGCTGTGTGCGGATTACACGTCTGCAGAAGGAAACCTTCAAGGTAGCTGAAAAAGCTTTCGCGCTGAAAGAGGAACAGGACTTGTACCAAGCCCTGACGAAGGCTGAATCCGCTTTGGGCGCGGGGCGAAGCGTGGACGATTTCCTGAATGCGTTTGGGCCGCTGATTCCGGCCGTCAACGTGTTTTTCGAGAAAGTCCTGGTGATGGATGAGAATCAAAAAGTCAAAGAGAATCGGCTGGGTTTGTTGCAGAGAGTCGCGGCGCTTGCCGAGGGCCGAGCAGATTTGAGAAAACTCGAAGGATTCTAGGGGTCAAAAGATGCGTATAGCATAGCACTAAGGAACCCCTATGCAGATTTTGTAAACGGGATACAATGCCAGTACATTCGCATCACACTGAAACGCGATAGAGGGGAAAATCCGGTTTTGTCATAACGCAGATTTTTTTTGTTCTACTCGTTTTGATGGTGAGACCATGATAAAGCTCCATTCCGATAATTTTGTGCAACCAATGCAGTTGAGCGAGAGACGACTGATCAACCAGGCTAAATCTGGCAACGCAGACGCTTTCGTTAAATTTTACGACGCCTGTCTTGAGCGTATATATCGCTTCATCTATTTTCGGGTGCCGGATGACGCGACCGCTGAGAGTATGACCCTGCGCGTTTTCATCCAGGCTTGGGAGTCTGTTCAGCGTAACCCCCGCTCTAGCGCTCCTTCTGTTGCATGGCTACACAAGATTGCCGCAAATCAAGTTGCTGAATATCAGCGTGCCCATCCACTGCTGGCGGCCACTGGCGCTGGTTTCGACTCGCTCGAGGCTGGGCATATGTTGGATGGCAACGTTGATCATCTTTTTGACCCGCAGGCCATGTGCGAGGGTCTTAAGCTCATCACCGAGCAGGAACGGCAGGTATTGATTCTCAAGTTTATTGCCGGTCTGTCGGTTGATCGTATTGCGCGCGTGTTGGGGCGACGTGAAATCACAGTCCGCGTTCTTGAGGCAAATGCTTTGCCGACTCTATCCAGAATCGAAGCACGAGGCGGGACCGAACGGGCAGATTTTCATGCGGCCCTGAAAACAGCCTTGTTGAATATTCTGGATGGAACTTCCACTGTGGACCAGTGCCTGGCCCGTTATCCCCAATACACGAAGCAATTTAACGAGCTTTTGCACACAGCGGCTTTTTTGAATCTGACACATCCGGTAAAGCCTTCGATGGAATTCCGCGCTCGCGCTCGCATCAACTTAATTGAGTATTTGCGCTTCCACTCGCGCCCACATCGGGTTCAGCGACGACGGATGGTTCTGCCCCTCAAGCAGGTGGGATTAATTGCTATCTTGCTGGTCACGGCTTTTCTCGGTGTTAGCACAGCCCAGGCCCAGTCCGCTTTGCCCGGGCAAACATATTATGCCTGGAAGCAAACCAGCGAACGGGCCTTGCGCGCGATTTCAACGGATCCAGTTTCGATGGACCTTTTCCTTCTCGAGCGCCGCTTGAATGAGCGCGTTGCAGTTGCAAACGACGCCTCGCTTAGCGCCGTGGCGATGCGCGGGTACATGGAAGTTCTCGCCAGGCTGAAATCTATAAATGACCTCGAGACTGTTAAACGGGTGGTTCTTGTGCTCCAGGCGCAACAGCAGACTCTAAGTGAGGCTGGGCTTTCCACTCTCGAAGTGGATGATTATTTGACTGCGGTAGCGTTGAGTTTGCCCGAGGTTGTCACTACTAAAATTACTTCTGGCGACCCAGACCCTGCTGATCCCTGTCTCGTTGCCCCGCTTGTTCCTTGCGGACAGGGCGATCACGGAAATGGCGACCCAACCAATGGTAGCGCCCATGCAAACTGTAATGCCGCTCAAGGTGAAGTAGATCCTTCATGTGATGATACCCCAAGCCATGCCCCAAGCGGTAAGGGCGGCGGAAATGCTGGCGGTAACGGCGGCGGAAATGCTGGCGGCAATGGCGGCGGAAATGCTGGCGGCAACGGTGGTGGAAATGGTGGCGGTAACGGCGGCGGTAACGGCGGCGGAAATGGTGGTGGTAACGGCGGCGGAAATGGTGGCGGAAATGGCGGCGGAAATGGTGGTGGTAACGGCGGTGGAAATCGCCCTGCTAACGGCGCTGATCATTAATATTCAAAATGGAGCCATTTTGTTACGGGGCAGGTCTAACCTGCCCCGTAATTTTTTTAATGCACTTGGTGATTGAATTTGCAGGGAATGGCTACGAACTAATCTGCTGGCTCCAGCCGCCGTCCGCGGCAGAGTAGCCAGCGCAGCAGACGGCGCCGGAAGCAGGGGGTGAGTCATACGATTCGCCACTCCCATTTGCACATGGGTTTGTCATTGCCTTCAAGAGGCTCTATAATGTTGCCATATGCCCACTGTTCTCCTCAATGTAAACCACAAAGTCAAAGAATGCCGGCCCGGCTCGTTGCGTGGGTTTGCGGCATTTGCACAGGCGGAACGCTGGATGGAGCCAGCTTGAGGGATTTTAAATTGAGCTTTCAGGTTGATAATATCCGTAAGGAATTTTCCTCGCAGAATGGGAGTGTGGTTGCAATTGAAAACATAAACTTCCTGGCGGGCGCCGAGGAATTTATTTGCATCGTTGGCCCCAGCGGTTGCGGCAAAACGACTTTGCTGAAAATTATTGCTGGCCTGGCTCTGCCTACTTCGGGAAGTGTCAATTTTCTTTCCGCTTTGAATCCAAATCAATTGCGCAGTGCAATGGTCTTTCAAGATCTGGCCCTGTTCCCCTGGATGAACGTGCTGGATAATGTGGCCTTTGGTTTGGAAGCCCTCGGGGTGGATAAAGCACAGCGCCGAACGCGCGCTCTGAAATTCCTGGATCGTCTGGGCCTGGCCGGGTTTGCCAAAAATTACCCACACGAATTGTCCGGTGGAATGCGTCAGCGTGCCGCGATTTTGCGGGCTTTTTTGTGTGAACCGCAAATCTTGTTAATGGACGAGCCTTTTGGCGCGCTGGATGCGCAGACCCGCTTGGTGATGCAGGACGAGCTGTTGCGCATTTGGAAAGAATTTAAGCACACCGTCGTTTATGTGACGCACGATATTGAAGAGGCGATTCTGTTGGGGGACCGCGTGCTGGTGATGTCGGGCCGTCCCTCGAACATTCGCGCCGATATCCGCGTTGAGTTGCCGCGTCCGCGCCACCTGACCGACCAGTCGCATCCCGAGATCGCCGACTTGCGCTTCCAAATATGGAAGATGCTTGAAGAGGAAGTGCGCAAAGAAGTGGGGAGCATTAACGTATGAAGGGGCTGATCAATAAGGAAAGATGGATCACCGTTGTGTTGGTCGCCATTTTCTTTTTAGCATGGGAATGGAGTGCAGGGAATGGGTTCATTTCCAAATTCATTTTCCCTCAACCTTCACGTGTTTTTGCCTCCATGATCGAGTTGACTGCCAGCGGTGAATTAACTGAAAACCTGTTCGCGACCCTTACACGGTTGTTTTTTGGATTTCTGCTGGGCGGCATACCTGGCTTGTTAATCGGTCTGTTCATGGGCTGGCGGCCACGGATTCGTCGTATGCTGACACCCGTCATTTCCGCTTTGCATCCAATCCCCAAGATCGCGCTGTTCCCTATTTTGCTGGTCCTGTTTGGAATCGGGGAAACATCCATGTCGATTTTGATTGCGCTGGCAGTTTTCTTCCCAACACTGGTGAACGCCATGGAGGGCGCCCGACAGATCAACACGGTTTATTTAGAAGTGGCTTCCAATGTGAACGCTTCGCGCTGGCTGGTCTTTCGTCGCATTATTTTTCCCTCCAGCCTTCCTTTTGTTTTTGCAGGCGCGCAGATAGCGCTGAATATCGGCTTGATCGTCACCATCAGTGTGGAAATGCTTCAGGGGCGAAACGGCCTGGGTAGAATGATGTGGTTCGGCTGGCAGATGATGCGCCTCGAACAGGTCTATAGTGTGATATTCATTATAGGTATAATGGGCCTTGCCATCAACGCCTTGATTAACGCCTGCATGCGCTGGTTTGCCCCCTGGTACGATATCCGCGGCCAGGCGGAATATTAGCCACTTGACAGTTTTGTCCAAAAGAACGCTGGTGGTCGAGTAGGCGGTGTTCGTCCGCCGTATCGAGACCATCGAACGGCAAAATCACCTGCGTGCGTGGTCTCGATACGCCCTTCGGAGTACCTCAGGGCTACTCGATCACCTTTTGATTCGAAAGTGTCAGGTGGTCAGACAGAATATTGATATTAAATTTGATAAGGATTTGAAATGAACAAAAAACAAATTGTAAGCATCGTAATGACCGTGGCTTTACTAATGAGCTGTGCGCCCGTTACACAGCCAGCCAGCACACTCGCTCCGACTGAAGCGGTCGAATCTGTGCCGACTTCAGCTCCGATTGCCTCGCCCGATCATATAAAGGTCAGTGTACTTTCTTTTCTCTCTTATGCGCCTTTGTTTATTGCCCAGGAAGAGGGATTCTTCGCCGCGCAGAATTTGGAAGTGGAATTTGTAAACATTGAATCTACGCAGGAAAACACAACCGCTTTGCTCAGTGGGCAAATTGACGTGATGGTGGGCTTCGTCACCGTTGGCCTACTCAATGCCATGGGGCAGGATGTGAACATGCGCATTGTTGCGAACAAAGGATATTTGGAACCGGATGGGTGTACCTCCACGGCTTTGCTTGCGCGTACATCCATCGTAACGGATGGTGAATTGAATCTGTCTGCAGAACAACTCAAAACTGCTGTTGCTCTATATGGACAGGGAAGTATCCATGAATATTTCTTCGATACCATGCTGAGCCCTCTGGGTTTCAACACCAGCGAAAACAAAAGTGTGCAATTGCCATTCAATGAACTGGGCACTGCCATGCAGTCCGCTAGTTTGGATTTTGCCATGATCGCTGAACCCTGGGTGACGCGCATAGTCAATTCGGGCGAAGCGGTGATTCTTAAAGATTACAAAAACGATTTCCCCGACGCGGAATATTCCACGCTAGTCTTTGGCCCATCGCTATTGGACCAAAATACCGATGCAGGCAACCGCTTTATGGTGGCCTACCTGCAGGCTGTTAAGCAATATCAGGCTGGTCCCACAGACCGCAATATCGCCATTGTGAATCAATACACCAAACTCGACCCCGCCGAGTTGAAAACACTTTGCTGGCAACCGATGCGCTCAGACGGCATGATCAACACACAGACAATTGTTGATTTTCAAAATTGGGCGGTTGCAAAAGGATACTTGACTCAAACCCTGCCGGTTGACGCATTTTGGAATCCGTCTTTTGTTGAGTTTGCGCACAGCCAACTCAAGTAAGTAATGCCCCCAGGATTGCCTGAACAGCCTGCGCAATTGACATCCGTTCCCGGGTCGATTGTGCAGGTTTTTGAACAGCAAGTCGAGCGCTTCTCTGACCGCGCGGCTGTTTTCGACAGTGAGCGTACGCTGAATTATTCAGCGCTAAATGTTGCCGCCAACCAATTGGCCGGCAACATTTTTTCGCGTTTGGGCGCGCGGCCCGAATTAGTGCCCTATCTGCTCGGGCAAAAAGTAAACAGCCTGCAGGCGTTGTGGGGAATTTTAAAGTGCGGCAAAGGGTTGGTTGTTTTAGACCCGACCTTTACGCCGCAAAACCTGAGGGCGATTCTGCTCAACAGCGACGCGCGGATTTTGGTCACAGACACTGAGCATTTGCCATTGGCTCTTGAATTGATTCAAGCGACATCAGTTGAGATTCTGAATCTGGATGCCATGCAGGCAGGTAATAGCGAAAACCTTAATTTGAACATCTCTCCTGGTGCATACGCCGTGGCGATCTATACCTCCGGCTCCACGGGGCAAGCCAAAGGTCTGTTGCGCACTTTTCAAACCGTTTTGTATCGCCATCCCATCGATTCCGAGTATCAGGAAACAGACCGCGTTATGCTTCCGGGTTTACTTAACTACTCGCAGAATCAACACACGATGTTTACAACCATGCGGGCCGGCGCATGCCTGGGCCTGTATGATATTCGCCTGACCGGCGGCTCAGACCTGACCGCCTGGATCGAAGCACAGCGCATCACGGGTCTCGTGCTGACTCCATCCTTATTTCGCAGTAGTTTTGGGGCGCTTCCCGCAGGCAAGATCTTCCCTCGCGTTCGATTCTTGCAGTTGGGTGGGGAAGCCACCACAAAACGCGACCTCGAAATATTTAAGCGCTGTTTCCTGCCCGGAGCCTGGGGCGTGACAAAATTTGCATCCACTGAAACTGGCCTAATCAGCAAGTACAAGTTCGATCATGCCACACAGTTGGAAACCGCGATCATGCCCGTGGGCCGCGTGATTGCTGGCAAGGCGATTCTTTTGCTCGACGAACAAGGTGAGTCAGTGCCCGCCGGAGAAATTGGCGAGATCGTTGTGCGGGCCAAGGCCTTCAATACACAATACTGGAAAATCACCGAAGTGGAAAATGAAAAGTTAAGACCCGACCCCGATGATTCATCCAAGTCCCTTTTTTACACGGGCGACCTCGGACGCTTCCGCGCCGATGGAATACTTGAACATCATGGTCGCAAAGACGCCATGCTGAAGATTCGCGGTAATCGCGTGCAACTCGAAGTCATCGATGCGGCACTGCGCGGCTTGGATGGCGTGCTGGACGCCGTTACCGTCGCGCATGATTCAGCGGCGCGCGGAAAACTGCTGGTCAGTTATCTGGCCGTGCCCGACGCGAAAAAATGGTCAATCGCAAAATTCAAGCAGGATTTGGCGGCGCGCCTCGAACAGCACATGATTCCCTCGACCTTCATTCGTCTGGATGAATTGCCGCGCACCTCCACCGGCAAACTGGCCCGCAAGGAATTGCCCGACCCGACCGACGCGCGGCCCGAACTCGATTCGCCCTTCGTCGCGCCTCAAACCGCGACCGAGAAGAGGGTTGCCCAAATCTGGCAAAAGAGTCTCGAGCTGAATCGCGTGGGCCTGCACGACAACTTCTTCGAACTGGGCGGTGACTCGCTGGCCGCCCTCGAGATGACGCTGGCTGTAGAAAAAGCGACTGGCGAATCGTTTCCACGTTCATTTTTATCCAAGCCAACCATTTCCAACCTCGTTGAGTTACTTGGAACCAAACCCACCGAGACGCCCGCACCTGAAAGTCTGGGTCTGCTGAGGCGGCCCAAAAATAGTCGCGCACGCGGCAGGTTGATGGGCTATGTTGCCAGACTGCGCAGACTCAATCCTTCTAAAATTGTTCAGCGGCTTTTTTATGGCTATCTCGATTCGAAAACCTTTCTTGAAGCAAGGGCATGGATTCTGCGCTGGAGCGCAAGCACACTGGCGCAGAAATTATTTTATCGGAAGCACACGCTGTTGCTTTCGGACCTCGTCCGCGACCTGGGAAACTCGCTCAGCCCGTCGGATGATGTAATTCGTATGAGCATTGCGAACAACATTTTCAGCGGACTATACCGGCATCTTGTTTACACGCGCGCGTATAAGGGCAGGGGCGTCGCGGCGTTGAAGCGCTCGCCCTCGAAGTATTGGCGCAGTTTTGCCGAGCAGGTTGATTTTGAAAAAGCGGCCACAGGCGCCGAGATATTATTATTGAATGGTGTTGAGCATGTCTTGCGCGCCCGCCAGGCAGAAAAGGGATTAATATTTTTGTCATTCCACGCCATTAGTGATACAGTGCCCTTTTCAGTTGCTTCACAGCGCATGGGGATGGAAATTCCAATTGTTAGCTTTAAGCTGGCCCTGCAAGAGAGCCAGCAATGGGCAGAGCGCGAAGACCTGGCCGAAAATATTGTATCCACGCTGAATGTAAACCTGGCCATGGACGCAGTGGAGCAATTACGCCGCAATGGGAGTATTCATTTAATAGCCGATACGCAAGACACATCTGGAAACGTACTTACGCTGGAAGTGGGACGCAGGATATATGATGTCAAATACGGATTTGCGGAATTTGCCCTGATTACCGGCGCGCGCGTGATCCCTTACTTTTGCGGATATTTGGGGGATGGCCGGCCGTACATTGAATTTTGCGAACCGCTCGAACCCGCTGATGGGGATCGCTCGGCGCAATCTGAAAATCTGGTGCGCGGATACACAGCCTTTGTGAACCGTGTTTGGGCGCAGCATCCCGAGATCATCCAGTGGAAGGATATCGAGAAGCATCTGGCGCGTCCGCTCGCGGGGGGATGATTCGCTTTCGAAACGTCGGCGTCGAATTTTTTTAGGAGATTAATTTCCCCGCGGCCATCTTGTTGTGCCGATTTCTCAAATGCGTCTATAATCAGTACATCACAAAAGTTCGGGCGGCAGTACAACTGCGGAAAGAACGCGCTTTCGTGAAATACTGATAATTCGACAAACGTTTTTACCTGTTTCCTTGTATCCCTGTCTACCTCCCCCATGTCCACCACCGACGAAATTAAATCCCGCATAGATATCGTTGACCTCGTCTCAGAGGCCGGCGTCAAACTGCGCCACACGGGCAAAAACTATACGGGCTTCTGTCCATTTCACGATAACAAACATTCGCCGGCTTTCGTCGTCTGGCCCGAGACGGGCACGTGGCGTTGTTTCGGTCAATGCAACGAGGGCGGCGACATCTTCAAGTTCGTGATGAAACGCGAAGGGCTGGATTTTAAAGAAGCGCTCAACAAACTTGCTTTGCGCGCCGGCGTCGAAGTCCCCGCGTTTAGCAAAGAAGCCCCCGAGCAAAAAGAAATTTACGACACCCTGCGCCGCCTGCTCGAAGACGCGCTCATCTATTATCGCGGCCATCTGTTTAATAATCCAACACTTTTAAATTATTTGCACGAAAAACGCGGACTAAGCGACTCGACGATTGAAACTTTCGGATTAGGCTACGCCCCCGCCGGCTACGACAATCTGCTCAAGCATTTCGCGCCAAAGGGCTACACCGAACAGGACTTAATTGAGGCGGGTTTGCTCACAGTGCGCGAATCTGACGCGGACGCCGCATCTCCTAACTCGCAACTCGCAACTCGCATCTATGACAAGTTCCGAAATAGAATAATGATTCCCATCCGTGACGAGCAGGGACGCATGGCCGGCTTCGGCGCGCGCATCGTGGACCCAAACGACGTGCCCAAATTTCTCAACTCGCCCGAGACGCCCATTTTTTCAAAAGGCAAAATTCTTTACGGGTTGGATCGCGCGCGCAAGCCCATCCGCGCCGCAGACCAGGCGGTGATCGTCGAAGGCTATCTCGACGTGATCGCGCTTCACCAGGCGGGCTACGAAAATGTCGTCTCGCCGATGGGCACCGCGCTGACAGAAGACCAGTTGCGCCTGCTCAAAAAGTTTACGCGCAGAATCGTCCTCGCCCTCGACCCCGACGTGGCTGGGCAAAAAGCCGTCTTGCGCGGACTCGACGCCGCGCGCTCGGCCATGGATAAAGAAGGGGAGTTGGGTTTCGACGCACGCGGCTTGTTGAAGCACGAAGCCCGTCTGCAAGCGGACCTGCGGGTTGCCAGTCTGCCGGATGGCCTCGACCCCGACGAGATTGTGGCGCGCGATAAAGATGAATGGAAGCGCGTCATTGAGAGCGCCAAGCCGATTATTGAACATGTAATGGAAACTTTAGCGCTTGATCGCAATCTCAACGACGGTAAAGTGGTAACAGAAATAGCTAATCAAGTCTTACCGTTAATCAGAGATTTGCCCAATTCTGAAGAACGCGATTTTTTTGCACAAAAACTTGCCCGCTTTCTCAAAGTAGAAGATCGCCTTTTTGTCGACAGACCCGCCCCAAGTGCAAGGGTGAAGCGGGCTTGGGCGCGCGAAGAGTCGCAGGTGGCGATGATTCCGGTGGTGGTATCTGTCGCGTCGGGGCAGAGAGTCGAATCTTATTTGGTGGCGGTGTTGTTTCGTCGGCCCGAATTGTTGTATCGGCTCGACCGCCGTTTGGAGGAGTCGGGTCTGGCGGCGTTGACCATTGAAGATTTTGAATATACCGATCATCAAATTGTGATGCGTTTGGTGCGCGAGGCTGTGGAGCAAGTGGAGCGCGATCATCATTTTTATGTGAGCGAGCATTTGCCCGAAGCGTTGCAGGGGCTGGGCCGCGACTTGCTGACGCAAACCGAAAAGCTTGACCCGCTCGACGACCGCTTGATCGAAGAATTGCAAAGGTTGATTCAAAAACTGCGCCGCGAGCGCGCCAATTTGGGGCTGACGCAAACGCGCTACCTGCAGGAGGAATCGCAACAAAATGGCGATCCGCGTGCATCTTTGTATCAGCAACAGGTGTTACAACTGACGAATTTAATTCGCATCATTGACCAGGCCAATAAGAAGTTAACCCTGCGCCGCCAAACCTGAAATGCATTCCAACTCTGCGCCCGAGGGGGCAACCCCAAAACGAAACGCATCTGCGCGCCGCGCGCCGCATACTGACGCGTTGGCACAAGAATTTGGCGAAGAAAATTTTGTGCAAGCCGATGAAGTGGGTGAGCCGGATACCAGCCTTTTGCTTGAAGACCCCGATAATTTTTTAGACGATGCCGCACTTCTCGAATCGGCCGCGCTGGCCTCGGTGCAAGCCGACGACCCGGTGCGGCTGTATTTGCGCGAGATCGGCGAAGTGAAACTGCTTTCAGTGGATTCTGAATTTCGGTTGGCCGTCCACATCGAAGCCGAGCGGCTCATGCTGACTCTTCGACCCGGCTCAGGACAGGCTCTTCGACCCGGCTCAGGACCAAACTTGCGGCGGGTGCCTGTCCGAAAGGATTTGTCGCTGGCTTGCGCGGCGTACCATGCAGTGATTCAAGAATTGGATACTTCGTGGGCGCGTTTGGTGGAGGATGGCGAGCGTCTGCAAGCCGGTCTGCCCGCGCTGGCGCAGCTGTTGGCGGATGCGCAGTCGCTACATGGCGGCTGGGAAATACGCGCGCCTTCCTATTCGCGCGAATATCTGACGCGCGAGTTGTGGAGGCGTGATGCTTTAAGAGAGGGTATGGTGCGCAAGGTCTTTTCTGCGTTATTGTGCATGTATCTGCTTCCCGCGCAATATGCCGATTGGCTGAGCGATCATATTCGCGCGCATCGCGAATTGCCAGCCCTGCGTACGATGTATGCGCATTTGCCGGACGACGCAGTTCTGGAGGCCGAAATGGACGCTGTCCACGCGCGCGCCAAGCAGGCCAGCGAGGCGCTGATTCGCGCCAACCTGCGACTCGTGGTCAGTGTGGCCAAACGCTATTTGGGGCGCGGCATGAATTTTCTGGATCTGATTCAAGAGGGCAATCTGGGTTTGTTGCGCGCGGTGGATAAGTTTGACTCGCGGCGCGGTTTTAAATTCAGCACGTATGCCACCTGGTGGATTCGTCAGGCCATCAACCGCTCGGTGGCCGAGCAGTCGCGCACCATTCGCATTCCGGTGCATTTGTTTGAAGCCATCAGTCGCATTATGCGTGTGCAGAGACAGATGACTCAACAGTTGGGACGCGCGCCCAGCACCGAAGAACTGTCGCTTGAGGTGGGTTACCTGCCGACGGCGGATGTGCAGGTTATTTTGCAGGCGCGGACGAGTGGGGAACCTGTCGCGGAGGAGGTGGCGCATCGTTGGCGGGCCGCCGTCCGCAAGGTGGAACGGGCGTTGCGCGCCGCCGAGGAGCCGGTCTCGCTTGAAGGTCCGCGCGGGGCGGATGAGGAGTCTGGGTCGCTGGGCGATTTTATTGAAGATGAAGATGCACCCTCGCCGATTGATCAGGCCGCGCGCGAAATGTTGCGCGCTCAAATTCATCAGGTGCTGGAGGGCCTGGAGGAGCGCGAAAAGCAGGTGCTCGAACTGCGTTTTGGCCTGGCGGGCGGGCGGGATCACACGCTGGAGGAGGTCAGCCGCCGCTTCAACGTGACCCGTGAGCGGGTGCGCCAGATTGAGGGCCGCGCCCTGCGCAAGTTGCGGCAACCCAAACACAGTAAGGATTTGAAGGATTATTTGGGGTAGTTGTGGCGATGGGAGGGGGCACTGGAAGTCGCCACTGCAAAGCCGACCTTCGTCGGCTGGGGAAAGTAATCGTTGAGGTGGGTGGCCGTGTAGGTAAATGATGTGGTGCGGAATGGCATTCCGTAGGCCTGCGATTTAGCGGGATACCCCTTCGACAGGCTCAGGACAGGCATGCCGCTCCACGCCGAGCATCATTTATTATGACCCATTACCATCGTTGAATCAGCCTTGTGAAAAGTGGCACTTTCGCTAGGCGTTAAAAAGTCATTGTGATATACTGAACAACATTGAGATTGTCCATAAAAAATTCTTGAGATTAAGAACCTACAAGGTGTAATTCTCAACTTTTGAGGCCATTATGTTGTTTGAGTATCTTGCAATCGCACTGCTCGTGATCATCTCCACATTGGTGGGGCTGATTGCCATTGGGCTGGGGGAGTTGTTTGGTCCGCGGCGCAAATCCAAAGTTAAAGATGAGCCTTACGAGTCGGGTATGCGTCCGATTGGGCCGGGCACCCGCCGAATGCCCGTGCGCTATTACCTGATCGCGGTCCTTTTCATTTTGTTCGACATTGAAGTCATATTCTTCCTGCCCTGGGCAGTGACCTTTCGTCAGCTCGGGCTGTTTGGTTTGATCGAAATGTTCGTCTTCATTGTTATCCTGTTGGTTGGCTACGTGTATGCATGGAAAAAAGGAGCTCTCGAATGGGAGTAGAACAAAAACTTGGTGATATGGGCATTGTCACCACCACGCTCGAACAGGTGGTGAACTGGTCGCGCACGCGCGCAATGTGGCCGATGCTGTTTGGGCTGGCTTGTTGCGCCATTGAGATGATGGCCGCGCAGGCTTCAAACTATGACATGAGTCGCTTCGGCATGGAATTAATGCGCGCCAGTCCGCGCCAGAGCGATCTGATGATTGTGGCGGGCCGCGTCTCGAAGAAGATGGGGCCGGTGGTGCGCCGCCTGTACGACCAGATGCCCGAGCCGCAGTGGGCTATCGCCATGGGCGACTGCGCCTCCTGCGGTGGTGTGTTTAATAATTACGCCATCTTTCAAGGCGTGGACGAGGTCATCCCGGTAGACGTGTACGTGGCAGGTTGTCCACCGCGCCCCGAGGCGCTCATCCACGGTGTGTTGACGCTCTATGAAAAAGTGGGCGGCGAGAAATTAAAGGACGCGGTCAATCGTTAACCGCGCGGCCAATTATGGATAAAAAACTCGAACCCATCTTGCATGCCCTGCAGGAAAAATTCGGCGGCACGCTCGAAGAGTTCCGCGACGAGGCGCATGTGTTTGTCAAAGCCGAACACATCGTCGAGGCGTTGACCTTCCTGCGCGACAAACATGATTTTGAATTGCTCTCGGCCATGACGGCGGTGGACTACTGGCCGCAAGCACAGCTCCCTTTCGGGGAGTCGCCGCGTTTCCATTTGGTGTACCAACTCACCTCGCTGGCGCACAACTTGTCAGTGCAGTTGCGCGTTCAGGTCAGCGGGAGCCGGCCCGAGGTCCCGACTGCGAGCGGCGTGTACGCAGTCGCCAATTGGCGTGAGCGCGAAGCCTGGGACATGTTCGGCATCCGCTTCACGGGTCATCCCGATTTGCGCCGGATTCTTATGCCGCTGGATACTGAAGGCCACCCACTGCGCAAGGATTTCCCGCTCGGATACGAAGAGCCGCAGTTTACTTTTAATTTCGACGAGATTCAACTGCGCAAGCCGTTTGCGCAGGATTAAATTTTCCGGGATTCATCATGACCGAACTTCAAGAAGTTTCCTTCGACGATATCAAGCACCTTGTTTCTGAGCGCGCCATCAGCGGCGAGAACATGTTGTTAAACATGGGCCCGCAACACCCGAGCACACATGGCGTGTTGCGCCTTCTGCTCGAGCTGGATGGCGAGACCGTGGTTAATTGCATCCCCGATATCGGTTACCTGCACACCGGCATCGAAAAAAACATGGAAGCCAAGACCTATCAAAAGGCCGAGGTGATGAGCGACCGCCTCGATTACATGAACACCACCGGCAACAATCTGGCCTATGTGATGGCCGTTGAAAAATTAGTTGACCTGGATGTGCCCGAGCGCGCGCAGGCCATCCGCGTGATTATCGTTGAACTGCAACGCATCGCATCGCATCTCATCTTCCTCGCCGCCACCGGTCTCGACCTGGCTGCGCAATCCATTTTTTTGTATTGCTTCCGCGAGCGCGAGATGATTCTCGACATCCTCGAACTGTGCTCGGGCCAGCGCATGATGACAACTTATCTGCGCCCGGGCGGTTTGTGGCGCGACGTTCCACCTGAATTTGACGGCGCGGTGCGCGACTTCTTAAAAATTTTTCCCAAGCGCGTGGATGAATACGAAGCCCTGCTGACGAAGAACCCGATTTTTGTCGACCGTATGGCGGGCATTGGCATTCTGACGCGTGAAGACGCGCTGACGTATGGAGTCACCGGCCCGATTTTGCGCGCCAGCGGCGTGGACTGGGATCTGCGCAAGGCGCGCCCGTATAGCGGCTATGAACAATATGACTTTGATGTGCCCGTCTTAACCAAAGGCGATAGTTATGCGCGCTACCTCGTGCGCATTGAGGAATTCCGCCAGTCTGTCAGAATCATCCAACAAGCCATGGACAAATTGCCCGGCGGCCCCGTCCGCTCTGAGAACCGCAAGTTCGTCCCGCCGCCGCGCTCTGAGATCGGCGTCAGCATGGAAGCGCTCATCCACCACTTCAAGTTGTGGACCGAAGGTTTCCCCGCGCCGAAGGCTTCCATTTACAGCGCGGTCGAATCACCGCGCGGCGAATTGGGCGTCTTCCTCGAAGGCGATGGTGGACCCAAGCCGTATCGCATCCACTGGCGCACGCCCTCGTTTGAGAATCTCGGCGTATTGCCCGTGCTCGCCAAGGGACATTTCGTTGCCGATCTGGTTGCCATCATTGGCTCAATAGACATCGTCCTCGGAGATATTGACCGATGAGCCTCGCAGAAAAATACCCGCAGGAAGTTAAACAAATTCTTTCCAAATACCCCGTCGAACACAAGCGCGCGGCGGTCATGCCGTTGTTATACCTTGCTCAGCGCGAACAAGGCTATGTGACCAAGTCTGCGATGAGCGATATTGCGCAACTGCTCGGTATCACCGACACCGAAGTTGCCTCTGTGGTCGGGTTCTACACACTCTATCATGATGAACAGGCCGGCAAATACCGCATGCAAGTCTGCGCCGACCTGCCTTGTGCCCTGCGTGGCGCGGACAAGTTCCTCGAGTCGCTGTGTGTGAATCTCGGCGTGAAGGTTGGAGAAACCACCAGCGACGGACTCGTCACCGTTGAGTCGGTCATGTGTCTCGCCGCGTGTGACAAAGCCCCCATGTTCCAGGTGCAGGGCCGTGATGGAATTTCTTATCACGAGAATATGAATGTAGATAAGACCATGGAACTGGTGCAGGCATTGAAGGCATCCGTTGGTTAACTTGCTGGGCTAAAATGGCTGAACTTGATATCGAGAAACAGGTTGCTTTTTGGAGAAATGGCGCACAGGAAGACTGGGTAGCCTGCCGGGACCTTGCCCGACTCAATCGAAAACGACAGGCTTTGTTTTTTGCACACCTGAGCCTTGAAAAGTTGTTGAAGGCACATGTTTGCCGACAGACTCAGGCATATGCCCCTCGCATTCATTCGCTGATTCGTCTGGCTGAATTTGCAGAGATTAAGCCAGATTCTCATCAAAAGGAAATCCTGGCAGAGATCAATCGTTTCAGCCTGGAAGGCCGTTACCCTGAAGACATTGAAGCAATTCAAGTGACTAGCTCGGACGTTCAATATTATCTGAAGCGCGCTAAAGAGATATATACATGGTTGATAAAAAAGTTGTAGTGGTTGTTCGTAAATATTTGCAAACCCTCCAGCAGAAGGGCTTCCCTGTTCGCTTCGGCGTGGTATTTGGCTCGCAAGCAACCGGAAAGACCAACAAATGGAGTGACATTGACTTGCTCGTTATCTCACCGATGTTCGATGTAAAGCGAAAACGGCAGGATATTGACAGGCTTTGGCACGTGGCCGCTGATGTAGACAGCCGCATCGAACCGATCGCAGTTGGCGAGAAGCAGTTTGCAGAAAATGACAGCAGTGTAATTATTGACGTTGCCCGCCGCGAAGGGCAAATCATTCCTCTGGCAGAATAAGAAACCATGACACACATCCTCCTCCGTCATCGCGACATCCCCAATATTAACCAGCTCGACGTTTATAAAAAGAACGGCGGACTTGTCGCTTTCAAAAATGCAGTCACGGCCATGAAGCCCGAAGACGTGACCAAAGTGGTCAAAGACTCCGGCCTGCGCGGCCGCGGCGGAGCGGGATTTCCCACCGGCACGAAGTGGTCTTTCATTGATAATAAAAATTGGCCGCACTACGTCGTGGTTAACGCAGACGAGTCTGAGCCGGGCACCTTCAAGGATCGCGAGATCATGGAGGGCAACCCGCTCCAATTTTTGGAGGGTGTGGCGTTGTGCGCGTACGCCGTCAGCGCAAATGTGGCTTACGTCTATTTACGCGGCGAGTTCTGGCAACTGGCCGCGGCGCTGGATGAAAAAATTGCCCAGCTCGAAGAAGCCGGTTACCTCGGCGACAAATTATTCGGCAGCGAATATTCCCTGCGCATCCATACCCACCTCGGGGCGGGCGCCTACATCTGCGGCGAAGAGAGCGCCCTTTTAGAATCGCTCGAAGGCAAACGCGGGCAACGCCGCATGGCTGTGCCAGCGCACGGGCGCCCAATTGTGGATGACGCGCGGCGAGTACCTGA
>VFKQ01000210.1 GCA_009885445.1 Anaerolineaceae bacterium
CCAGACGCGGATACGGCAACGCGTGTCTGCGTTTTGGGCGCGAACCAAAAATACCAGGCGATGAGAATTGTCATCACGAAGCCTGAAAGAATTACAAAGATTTGAATTGTTGTCATATTTGACTCCTCCTCGCACTGAACTTGGGCTTGAATCCGCGCAGACGATTGGCATTGCCAACAACCGTGACGGACGAGAATGCCATCGCCGCGCCTGCAATCAACGGACTGAGCAACAAGCCGAATAAAGGGAAGAGCACACCCATTGCAACAGGTATACCCAAAACATTGTAGAAAAATGCACCGACCAGATTTTGGTAAATATTGGCCATCGTGGCGCGGCTGACTTCGATGGCTGTGACCACGCCTTTGAGACTGCCTTTGATAAGCGTGATGTCCGAAGCTTCGATGGCAACGTCTGTGCCCGTGCCGATGGCGAGACCGACGTCCGCTTGCGCCAGTGCGGGCGCGTCGTTGATACCATCGCCAACCATTGCGACTTTTTTGCCTTCGGCCTGTAGTTGTTGAATATTTTTGGCTTTGTCTTCGGGAAGCACTTCCGCCAGAACACGCGTTACACCAACTTTGCGCGCAATCGCTTCGGCGGTGCGGCGGTTATCGCCTGTGATCATCACCACTTCAATACCCATACTTTGCAGGGCTTTGATGGCTTCGGCAGAATCTTCCTTGACCGTATCTGCCACGGCGATGATGCCCGCGGCTTTGCCGTCGAGTGCAATGAACATCGGAGTCTTGCCATCGTCCGCGAGTGACTTTGATTTTTCTTCGAGCGAACCGAGCGCAATATTTTCGCGGTTCATCAGCTTGAGATTGCCGATCAAAATACTTTTACCTTCAACTTTTGCCGAAACACCATGACCAGGGATGGCTTCAAAATCTTTGACTTCCGCCAATTCCAATTTGCGCGCCTGTGCACCGTCGACGATGGCCTGCGCCAATGGATGTTCACTTACTTTTTCGACTGAAGAAGCTAATCTCAATAGTTCATCATCTTTCATGATTGGCTGGTCACTGATTACGATGTCTGTTAATTCAGGTTTACCTTTTGTGATTGTGCCTGTCTTATCCAGCACGACAGTTTGAATGGCTCGCGCAGATTGAAGCGCTTCCCCCGAACGGATAAGAATCCCGTTCTCCGCACCTTTGCCGATGCCGACCATCAGACTCATCGGTGTGGCCAGCCCCAGCGCACAGGGACAGGCGATGATGAGCACAGTCACACTAGTAACGAGTGCGTAAACCAATTGCGGTTGCGGACCAATCACGAACCAGATGACAAAGGTCCACACGGCGAGAATCATCACAATCGGAACGAAATAACCAGAGACAGTATCAGCCAATCGCGCAATCGGAGCTTTGGAATTCTGTGCGTCCTGTACCATCTTGACGATCTGCGCCAATGCGGTGTCTTTACCAACCTTCGTTGTACGGAATTTAAACGCGCCAGTCTTGTTGATCGTCGCGCCAATGACTTCGTCGCCCACCTTTTTGGAAGCAGGCAATGACTCACCCGTCAGCATCGACTCATCCACAGCGGAACTGCCTTCGACGATGACGCCATCCACAGGAATTTTTTCACCCGGGCGCACCTGAATCACATCGCCGACCAAAACTTCTTCAACGGGCAAATCCATTTCCTTGCCATCACGAATGACACGCGCTGTTTTGGCTTGCAAGCCCAACAATTTTTTAATTGCCGAACTGGATTGTCCCTTGGCGCGGAGTTCAAGCGCTTGCCCTAAAACAACCAAAGCAATGACCACGGAAACGACATCATAAAATGGTTCCGATGTCCCTTCGGGAAAAACAGATGGAAACAAAATCGCAAAGGTCGAATATAACCACGCCGCGCCAGTACCCAGCGCGATCAATGTATTCATGTTTGCAGAGCGATGCTTGAACGACGAATACGCGCCAGTAAAAAAATCACTGCCCGACCAGAACATGACGGGCAATGTCAACAGCGCGGTCACACCCCACAACAATCTCAGCGAGTCCATGCTCAGGTCGCGCAGAAACGGCACCACCTGGTAATACGCCGTCGCCAGAACAGGCACCGAGATCGCAGTTGCGAACCAAAATTTTTTCATCAACTTGCTGTATTCACGCACGTGGGCTTCTTCCTGTTTGTCAACGGGCGAGTCGCTTGTTGCGGGTCGCGGCTTGTAGCCCCATGTTTCAATCGCCGCATTCAATTGGGAGAGCGTTGTTTTTTGCGGAAGATAATCCACTGATGCTTCTTGCGTGGCGATGTTGACAGTTGCATTCAAAACGCCTTGCGTAGATTTCAATTCATCCTCGATAAATTTTACGCAGGATGCACAGCGCAGATTCTCGATTCCAATTTTGACATTCGCACTGCCGACTTGAAAGCCAATGGATTTGACCGCGCCCACAAGTCGCGCTACATCCGCTTTCTGCGCGTCATACTGGACCTCGAGCCGGTTCGCCACTGCATTGACTTTTACCTCGCTGACGCCATCCAGCGCGCGCAGAGTCGACTCAAGATGCGTCGAATGCTTCTTCAACGGCAAGCCGCTCACGGGTAGTTCGATACGAGTGAGAGACATTTGCGGATTAAATCCAGTCGTCGCAGACGTCACCAAAGTACGATGCGTCCCCGCCGCTGGCGGCCTTATCTGCTGACCATCATCCATACCAGCATGATCGCCGTCTTCATGTTTGTTGTGTGAGGTAATCATTGTGACCTCGATACGAACATAAAAAATGCTGGGGGACTTGGGTCCCCCAGCAGGATTAGATAGTAATCAATCCCTCGGCGGGATAGTTAATCTCAGAGAGCAAGGCGCGAATCTTCTGCTCGTCGGCGGGAGCATCAAACGAGATTTCCACTTTCTTCGTGGGGAAGTCGGCTTTGACAGATTGCACACCTGCGAGTTCGCGCAGTTCCATTTCGATGGTGTGGTTGCAGTGAGCGCAATGCATGGCGGGGACGGAATAGGTTACGGTGTTCATGGTTTTTTCTCCTTGATTGGGTGGGTGGATTATTTTTATTCAGGCGCGACAACGATTAACGTGCCAAGCATACCGGCCTCTTTGTGGCCTTCGACGGTGCAGATGAACTCATACTGACCAGCCTTTTGTGGGGTAAACACGAGAGTGCTGGACCCGCCGGCTGAGGTAGCAACATGGATGACATATTCAGATGCGTGAGCAGAATGTCCTTGCATAGAACTATCGGTTGTGTTTCCGCTAATCTCAGTGGCATCCAAGGCAACGATCGCAAAGTCATGCGTGACCTTGCCGTTATTGACGAATTTAATCGTGACCGCCTGCCCAAGTGGGACGCTCAGAACTCCCGGGCTAAACTGGAAATCCGTCTCTGTGACGGTGATCGCCGCGCTCGGGGCGGGTGGCGCTCCACATGCGGTCAGCAGGAACGCGAGGGCGATCATGATCGAAAATACTTTCTTCATCTTGTTTCCTCCAATGGAATTTAAACTTTGTTCGACATTTCAAACACTTCGGTAATTTCTTTCAGCACACGTTCGCGCTCTTTCACGTTGTTACCCTTGATGGCGGTGATGACGCACGAGTTCAAATGATTCTCCAGAATCTTTGTACTGACCTTGTTCAACGCGGCATCCACGGCTTGAATCTGACGGATGACATCTATGCAGTATGCGTCCTGCTCCAACATGCCGATGATGCCGCGCAAATGGCCTTCGATGGTTTTAAGTCGGCGGATAGTGTTGTCGTTTTCCATGGGTGCCTCGCTGTTTGAGAAGCTGTCTGCTGAGTTCTTCTTACCCCCCCCAGGGGGGTAGGGTTAATATATCACAAAATAATTTTTAGCCGTAATTGTCGGCAAAGGCAAATGTCACTTCCATTTGTGACAATCATCACTGGCTCGTTTTGTCTTCAAGCCCTACACTACAGCCTGAAAATTCAATTCAGAGTAAGTTGCTCAGTTTAGGCAATTTCCAATTCTTCACCAAGGAGATCCAGTATGAAAAAATTTCGTAACATCCTAACTCTAGGCCTGATGGTAGTCTTGATGCTTTCCGCGTGCGGAGGAAGCGGCGCCCAAGCCGGCACCGGCAAAACCGTGGAATACACCCTGCAGGCAACCTTGAAAGACGGGCGCATGGTTTACATCGGCCTAGGCGGTGACATCCACGGACAGGTCAACCCGGTGCTGAAGGCCAACGTGGGCGACACCGTCAAAGTGACCCTCTCAAGCATTGACGGCACCGAACACAATATTTCCTTCCTCGATTTCGGGATTGATTCAGAGCATGTGCTTGGCCAGGGCTCCAGCGTCACAGTCACTTTCTTTGTAGATAAGGGCGGCACCTTTGATTATTACTGCACAATTCCTGGTCATCGCGAGGCCGGCATGGCCGGAAGCTTTGAGGTGACTGGCGAAAGCCTGTCCTCTTCCGGCACCAACAGCGCAGCCCCCTAGCCGTCAACCTGGCCGCGCCGGAAATATTGCAAGGCGAAATCCTTCGCACACAATTTTCAAAAAGGAAAACCTAGCATGAGCGCTAAAATTTCACGTAAAGACTTTCTAAAATTTGCCGGCGTTGCTGTTGCAGGTGGAGTCATAGCCGCTTGCCAGCCGGCCGTCCGCGCAGCGCCGACAATGGCGCATACTGCCTTGCCTCAAGCGCAGGGCGATGATATGGACGCCATGCACGAAGCCGGCGTAAAGAAATTTGTAGAGTTGATCGGCAAGGACTCAAAGTTCTGGAGCAACCCGCTTAAATTCAAAATGGACGGTGACGTGAAAGTGTTTGAAGTCATCGCACAGGATATTGAGTGGGAAGTGGCCGAAGGACAAACTGTGCAGGCCATGGCCTACAATGGCTCGGTGCCCGGCCCCGAGATTCGCGTTACTGAAGGCGACAAGGTGCGCGTTATTCTAACCAACGAAATGGAACAGAGCACTGCCATTCACTTCCACGGCCTGTTGATTCCCAACGCCATGGATGGCGTACCCTTCATCACACAGCCTGTAGTTAAAAAAGGCGAGACCTTCACCTATGAATTCACCGTGCGCAACCCAGGCACGCACATGTATCACTCGCACCACAACGCCGCAGAGCAGGTGACCAAGGGCTTGCTCGGCGCATTCATCATCGAACCGAAAGACAAAACACTCGAGCCAGCATACGACAGCGACTACGTAATGATTCTGAACGACAGCGGCGTAGGCTTCACCATCAACGGAAAATCATTCCCCTACACCCAGCCCATTCTCGCCAAAGTCGGCGAGCGCATTCGCATTCGCTATATGAATGAAGGCGTACAGATTCATCCGATGCACACCCACGGCTTCCCGATGACCGTCTTCAGCCGCGACGGCTGGGCGCAGACTCCCTTCCAATGCGACACGCTCATGGTCGGCCCGGGCGAACGCTGGGACGTAATCGTCACCCCAGATTCTGCCGGCATCTGGGCCTTCCACTGCCACGTGTTAACTCACGCCGAATCGGCACACGGCATGTTCGGCATGGTCACGGCCATCGTCGTCTCGTAAGAAATTACGTTGAAAAACGACCTACGAATCCGCAGGTCGTTTTTCAACTACACCCTGTCTCAAAATATTCGCGGCCCGTTCAAGATCCCGCTATTCGTTCGTCGGGCTGAACGGCCCAACAAGGAGAACAACATGGAACTCATCACCTATCTCTGGCAATACATCGTCGAAGTATTCGGACTTCTCATCGCATACGTCTTTGCGGGAATATTAATTTTCCTGATTCTGCGCCAATTTCATTCAAAGAAGATCACTGCCGCGCTGGTTGTAATATTTATTGGAATTTCCATTGCCTTTTACATCCCCAACGGAATTCCAAATGAATTGGCATATCCTATGTCCCTGCGCTCATTCGGGCCGGGGCAAAGCCCAAACCTACCGGTTGAAAACGTGCTCAATTTCTTCAAAAATTTCAATGATTTTGAACGAGTAGCCGACATCGCACGCAACCCCAATGATGTTCCAAAAAATATCGTTTATGGCACGGATGGCATGATTGAAGTGAACCTGACCACTAAAGAGGTCATCGCTGAAATGGCTGATGGCACCACCATCAACTATTGGACGTTTGATGGCACCGTGCCTGGGCCATTTATCCGCGGGCGCGTTGGTGATACAGTCCGCTTAACCATTACCAATGATCCAACGAGTTTGCACCCGCACAACGTGGATTTCCACGCAGTCACCGGCCCTGGCGGCGGCGCGGCGGCAACCATTGTTGCACCCGGTGAGACCAAAAGCATGACCTTCAAATTATTAAATCCGGGTCTATTCATCTATCATTGCGCGTTCGGAAATCCCGGCCTGCACATGACGCACGGCATGTACGGATTAATCCTCGTCGAACCTGAAGGCGGGCTTCCCCCTGTGGATCAAGAGTTCTACATTGTACAAGGTGAGTTCTATACCGAAGGCGGGCTTGGCCGCGAAGGCCTGCAACTCTTCGATACCCAAGGCTACCTTGACGGCAAGGCGCAATACGTAGTCTTCAACGGACGCACCGGCGCTCTGATGGACCACATGACCGCCAAGGTCGGTGACAAGATTCGCATGTACGTCGGCAACGGCGGCGTCAACCTGATTTCAAGTTTCCATGTCATCGGCGAAATCTTCGACTTCGTCTATCGCGAAGGCGACCTCGTCACGTCCCCGGCGCAAGGCCTGCAAACCACGCTCATTCCCGCTGGCGGCGCGGTGATGGTCGAGTTCACCGTCGAATACCCCGGCAACTACATCCTCGTAGACCACGCCCTCGCTCGCGTAGATCGCGGCGCATGGGGCATTCTCCACGTAGAAGGCGAAGCCGACCCCAGCATCTACAACGGCGATGTGCAAACTGGAAGTGGGCACTAAATAGTATGAACATAAAATGACAGTCACCTTAAAGGTGACTGTCATTTTTTTAACTGCAAAGCCGCTTCATGCGACTCACACACACGCTTCTTTCCGCCCTCAGAGCGGGTTCGCCCGCCCCCGCGTGGTGCGCCCGTTAGTCACCAGAAGAACGGGGCATCGTCCCCGCAGCGATTCGTAATTCAGATAACAAATCGGCAGACAAGATGCCTTTTACAAGAATATGATTAATTCCCATTTCTTCCAACTGCATTTTGAGTGTTGTGTCTACAACGGCGGTTAATACAACCACGATCATATTTGGCAGGTCAACGCGCAATTGCCGCAAGGTAGCCAGCCCCAGCCCATCGCGCATGATGGGGTCAACCAAAAGAAGTTCGGGTTGCTTCGCCACGGCCTCTTGCAAGGTTTGGAAACTATCAACAGCCACGCCAGCCAGCGCGAAATCAGGCTCGCGTTTCAAGCGCGCAAGCAGTTGCCCGCGCACCTGCGCATGGTCGTCTGCGAGCAGTAGCATTATTTTTGTCGGGCGGGTTTGTCGGGCGGGAAACATCTCCACACCTTAACCAACATGAACAAAAAAATATAGGGACAAATGTCCTGAATAAAGCCAGACATTTACATTGCCTGTAAATTACGAAACGGGCAAATTACTTGCGCTTTTAATTCAAAGGGGTTTCATAGCTGTCCGAAACGCGCAGACGTTCATCGCCATGCAGGTTAACCATTACCAGGAGCGGGAGGAATCACGAGTTCAACATTCATGCCCCCGTCTTGCCGCGGCGTAAATTTGATTTCCCCGCCTAGCGCATGGGCGCGTTCCTGCATATTGTGCAAGCCTTGCCCGGCGCCATTCGCGACGTCTTCGCGGTTAAACCCAATTCCATTATCCGAAATGGCGAGTGCCAGGCCTGTTGGCTGGCGCGTCAAGTTTATTTCAACCTGACTGGCGCGAGCATGTTTGCGGATGTTGGTTAACGCCTCACGCGCAATATGCAGGATTTCTATCGTCTGTTCGGCAGGGAATCTCGTCCAATCCTGTGCGTCAATTTGCAGATCAACATTCAAAAACGAGTGGGCGCGCACTTCGCGCACCAATTCCATCAGGCCTTCAGGCAGGTGACGGCCTTCAAAGCGCTGTGGGCGCAAATCGAGAATATAGTTGCGAATGTCGCGAATCACGTCATTCAAGCCTGCGATGGATTGCGCGATCACGCTTCCAACTTCCTGTTCACCTGCTTCCAGCCGATATTTTGCATCATCCAGCATTAACCCGACGGCATAAATGGATTGGATGACGCCATCATGCAAGTCCATCCCAAAGCGTTCCCTTTCCTTTAACACGATCAACTCTTGTGACTGACGATAGAGCTGGGCATTCTTAATTGCAATAGCCGCCTGGCTGGCGAACATTTCCAGCAGGCGTTGGTCTTGCTCAGAGAAGTCCGTCACTTTAGCAGAGGCGGTCATCTTGTCTGTCAAATACAAGTCGCCCAGTATTTCCTCCTTAAACTTAATCGGGACTCCCAGCAAAGAGCGCATGTGCGGATGATGAGGCGGGAACCCAACCCCGCGCGAGTCTGCGGCGATATTTGGAACGTGAATCGATTCGCCGTCCTTGATCAATACCCCCAACAAACCGCGCCCGAGCGGGAGGCGTCCCATGTGGGCGCGTTGTTCAGCTGTGATGCCCGATGTAATGAACTGATCAAAGAATATGTCCTGTTCATCCAACACACCCAGCGCGCCATATTTCGCGCCAGCCAGTGTGCGCGCTTGATCCACTACAAGTTGAAGGACCGTTCCCAGGTCAAGTTCCTCCGTCAGGGCCAGCGTTGCTTTGTGCAAAGCGTTCAGTTGCTCTGAACGCGAAGCGGCCTCCGCATCACGTTTTTCAATCAAGCCAAAGGCCAGGGTAGTGAACACAACGGACCCAGCGGCCAGCACCGCAAAAACCGCCAAGGCCTGTCGCGAGGTTAATGACGGGGTCAAGACGCTGGACCCAAACACAACTCCACCGATAAAGAGTACAGGTAGTAAGAAAGCCCAGCGTTTAAGTGTACGGGTGTTTTGTCGCACTGTTATAATCCTGTTGAAATGAATTCTTACTCAGATTATAGTCCCCCTTAAACCCTGTGGAGGTTGGTCTTATGTTGCGCATTATTTTAGTGGACGATCATGAAGTTGTACGTCTGGGCATCAAAGCCCTGCTCGCGCGCCATCCCCAATTCCAGGTAGTGGCTGAAGCGGCGACGGCTCAAGAAGCCATCCAAAAAGCGCTTGAACACAAACCGGATGTCATCGTCATGGATATCCGCCTGCCCGGCAAAAGCGGCATCGAGGCAACGCAAGAAATCACACAAAAATTGCCCGCCACAAAAGTGATTATGCTCACCTCGTATGCCGAAGACGACCTGCTCTTTGACGCGATCATGGCCGGCGCATCGGGATATGTGCTCAAGCAGATCGATAGCGCAGAGTTGGTGCGCGCCCTCGAAATGGTCGGCCGCGGCGAATCCCTGTTGGACCCAGCCGTCACCCGAAAAGTGTTTGACCGCGTACGGCAAGCCGCGCGACAGACCGAGGGCATGGCCTTCGCCTCGCTTACCGAGCGCGAACTGCTCATCCTGGCCTTGATCGCCGAAGGGAAGACCAACAAAGAAATTGCCAAAGATGTGTTTTTGGGCGAGAAAACGATCCGCAATTACGTTAGCTCGATTCTGTCCAAGCTCAACTTATCCAACCGCGCAGAAGCGGCCGCGTACGCCGTCAGGCATCATATTACGGGGCATTTGCCAACATAGATTCTTCGCATTTTCAGGGCGGACAGGCAAGAACAATTCCCAGTTTCAGACTCCCCTGGTTTCCTTAAGTTCACTTTTTCTTGTTCTTTCGGATTCCATAAATAGAATCCGGCATAACCGCGCCTACCTATAATCAGTAGCTCACGAAAGCGGGCGGCAGTTGCACTGCCGCCCGCTTTCCGCAGTACAACTGCGAAAAGAACGCATTTTCGTGAAGTACTGATAGTGCGCTACTTAAAAAGTTTGCCACTGACAGAGGGGCAACCTGCTTTCGCGGCATTTTCAACAGCCACTGCCCACCGACTGACCCTATTCTTCTCGGTCATCTGTCCTACCAAAACGATGATACTCGCCCCGTCACAGCAAAGCGGCAAGGGGCGATAATCAGCAAAGGAATACTCCCATGACCACTCAAATTGTTCGAGATTGGATGACCGCCAATCCCATCACCATCACCTCACAAACGACATTACCTGAAGTCCACAGGCTCATGCGCGAACATAGAATCCGCCGCCTGCCAGTGATCAACAAAGGTAGACTCGTTGGCATTGTTACGCTGGGTGACCTTCGCGAAGCCAGGCCATCCACTGCCACGCTGTTGAGCGTTTATGAATTGAACTATCTGCTTGATCAAGTCACTGCAAAGAATTTTATGACCAATGATCCCATCACGATTTCACCCGACGCCACCATCGCACAAGCCGCCCGCCTCATGTTCGAACACAAGATCAGCGGACTGCCTGTCGTGGAGGACAGTGAGCTAATCGGCATTATCACCGAAACCGACTTCTGTCGCCTGTTAATGTTGCAAGAAGAAATTCCCGCCTGAAAAATCAAACGCAGATTGGAGAAAACCTATGAACCCAAAATTGGATACGAAGCCTGAAACCACGCTGACAGATTCAAAAACCAAATGGCTCTGGACACTCGGAATTGCATTGACGCTCATTGTCTTATTCCTCTCGCCCTTCCTTCTCAGAGTACTCTTCTCAGAGGGCAGATTCGGGATGATGGGATATGGCTACGGCTGGCACATGCCGATGATGTACGCAGGCTACGGCATGATGGGCATTGGGATGTTTTTCATGTGGCTGATTCCCTTTGGCCTGCTTATCATCATTGGCTTGGGAATCGCGCTACTGTTCAGGCAATTGAAACCCCAAAATCAATAACAACCTTTATTCTAAAAGAGAGGCAGGCAAATATGCAGGTCACACGTCAGGCCGATTATGCTGTGCGCGCGGTTTTGCATCTGGCGCGCATCGGCGGCAACAAGCGCGCGGCCACCAGCGCAGTAGCCCAGGAACAACACATCCCGCCTTCGTTTTTGGCGAAGATCGTTGCGCAACTTTCTGTGGCTGGAATCTTGCACACTTCGCGCGGCGCACATGGCGGCGTGACATTGGCGCGCGACGCAAACGAAATCTCCCTGCTCGAAGTGGTCGAAGCCATTGACGGGCCGATTCAATTAAACGAGTGTGTACAAGCCAGCGGGTCTTGCCCGTTTGAAGAAAATTGTCCGGTCCAACACGTGTGGTGTCAGGCGCAGGAAGACCTGGTGCTGAAATTGCGCAGTACCAACTTTGCACAACTAGCTTCCTAAACTTTCCAACATATGTATGGCTGTAACATGTTCAACAACATCGTCCACGGCGTACACGGATACACCCACTACAAAGGCGGCGCGGGGCATTTGTCTTTCGTCATGCATCGCGTTTCGGGGTTGGGCACCTTGCTTTTTCTGAGCATGCACATCCTGCTTGAATCAACGGCGCACTATGCCCCGCATCTTTACGAGCGCCTCAACGCGGGTCTGCGCACTCCCATTGCGCTCGCCGCAGAAATCTTGATGGCCTTCCTGGTCATCTTTCATGGCGTCAACGGATATCGAATCGCGTACTTCGATCTTTTCCACATTGACTTGTGGTCGCTTCCCGCCGCGCCCAAAGCGGCTCGGGCGACCTGGATCGTTTCCCTGCTCCTTTGGTTCCCCGCGTTCATCATCATGCTACTGCATGGCTTGCATGTAATCTAACCGAGAATCAATGATAACCCTCAAACGTGAGACCTCCTTCAAACCCAATTATGAAATCAGGGCCTGGAAGTACATGCGTTTGAGCGCCATCCTGCTCGTGCCGCTGGTCTGGATTCACACCATCATCAACACACTTATTGTTGGCGCAGAAAATATCAATTTGAATTTCGTCGCAACGCGCTGGGCAAATATCGGCTGGCAAGTCTACGACATCCTCTTGTTGACATTCGCGTTTTCGCACGGAGTGAACGGGTTAAGACAAGTATTGTTTGACTTTACTCAAAGCCATACCGCGCGCAGGATTCTGAACATGCTCCTGCTCCTCTTTTGGATCCTACTTTCCCTTGTCGGCGCATCCGCGATCCTCGGCGGCATCGAAAAATAATCCCACTTCTTAAAAGGAGAAGTAACATCATGAACACCACATCAAGCCAGGCAGGCAAGCAGGATAAGTTGATCAGCCCACTGATTGATGCGCGCGCAAAGGGAGAAAAAGATAATTTTCCATGGTCACCCGAAGTTCCCGCATATCTCGAGAAAGTCTACTGGTGGGCCTACGTCCGCCCGTATGCGGTGGCTTTTTTTGACCATGAGCCGATCGTCAACCTGATTTTGCTGGGCAACATGGTCAAACTGCGCGACTTGGCGTTGGACGCTCTTGGCCAATCGATTCAGGGGCGCACCCTGCAGATCGCCTGTGTGTATGGTGACTTCTCGATCAGGCTGGCGCAACGCATCGCTCCTGGCGGCTCGCTGGATATCGTGGACGTGGCGGCCTCCCCGTTGGAAAACGCCCGCCGAAAACTCCTGCCCTACCCTGCCGCGCGCGTCATGCAAAGCGACTCTGCCAATCTCAAATTTGCGGATGCAACCTACGATCAAATAGTCATGTTCTTCCTGCTTCACGAGATGCCCAAAGACGTGCGCGACAAAACACTGTCCGAAGCTCTGCGCGTGCTCAAACCCGGCGGCAAACTGGTCATTGTGGATTTTCACAAGCCATCCAAATTCAACCCTTTGCGATATCTTTATCCACTCATGTTCAAAGTGCTTGAGCCTTTCGCGCTTGATATTTGGAAACACAGCATCGCAGAATGGTTGCCCAAGGACTTTGTGCCAGCGGAGTATGCCCAGGAGACTTTTTGCGGCGGCGTGTATCAGAAAGTTGTCGTGCGCGTGTAGGCCTCTCACGAATGCTGGCTCTATAAGTCGAATAGGATGAAATTGAAAAGATGGTTAGCTGGTTCGTGAGTCTAAACCCCATCGCGCAAGCCTTGCTGGCTACCTGCTTCACCTGGTTCGTCACGGCACTGGGCGCGTCTACGGTCTTCTTCTTTAAACAAGTCAACCGCAAGTTGCTGGATGGCATGTTGGGCTTTGCCGCGGGCGTGATGATCGCGGCGAGTTACTGGTCCTTGCTGGCCCCCGCAATTCAAATGACCCGCGAAACAAATGGCACGCCAATCTGGCTTCCCGCGGCAATCGGATTCTTATCGGGCGGCGCGTTCATTCGGATGATCGATTTGTTTCTGCCGCATCTCCATCTGGGATTCCCGCAAAGCGAAGCCGAGGGCGTTCAAACCAAATGGAAGAGAAGTATTTTAATGGTTCTGGCCATCACCCTGCATAATTTTCCCGAAGGGCTTGCAGTGGGCGTTGCCTTTGGCGCAGCCGCCGCAAATTTATCATCTGCAACGCTAGCGGGCGCGGTCGCGCTGGCAATCGGAATCGCGATTCAAAATTTTCCCGAGGGACTGGCTGTATCCGTGCCTTTACGTTCCGAGGGGATGTCTCGTTGGAAAAGTTTTTTGTATGGTCAATCTTCCGCGTTGATCGAACCCATTGCGGGCGTAATCGGAGCGGCGGCAGTTTTATTCGTCAGGCCAATTCTGCCTTATGCGCTTGCGTTCGCCGCAGGCGCGATGATATTCGTGGTGGTCGAAGAGTTAATCCCTGAATCGCAACTTGAAAAAAACACCGATCTTGCCACTTCAGGCGCGATGCTCGGGTTTGTGCTCATGATGATTCTGGATGTGGCGTTTCAATAGGAATTAAATAGTGCTCTTGCATAAGTGCGCTAGAGAGCGCAATCCTATACAAAAGATTGGTCCCCCGGGCATGGCAGACTCATCGC
>VFKQ01000169.1 GCA_009885445.1 Anaerolineaceae bacterium
ACAGCACACAACTTGCCATCGATTTGCTGACCCGCCTCACTCTGCGCGCTTCAGCGCTTGATATAGCCAACGATATTCTTGTACTCGACAGCGCCCCCGATAGCTTTGTAAAATCCCTGCGTATTCAGTTCACCCGCGCATACAAGCAGGAAGGGCGCGAACGTCCTTTCAAGAAAATTATTTCGAGCGACTCAAGGCATGATGATGGCTTGCAACTGGCCGATATGGTGGCAGGCGCAATCCGCCAAGCTGTTTGGGAGAATGACCCAACTTATTACCAGATGTTTTCCAAAAAAGTAGCCGACTTATGGTCGGTTACATAGTGCCGCATAACTAACAAAAATTACGATTTTTACCCTGTGAATTCTGTCTGCCAGTTTACTAAATTATGCGATGAGCGGCAAATAAAACACCCCTGGCTATCTCAAGTGTTACTTGAGAAGACTACCTCATGTGGCAGCCTTGTCGCCAGGGGCGGGTAAAACGGTCGAACCGTTTTATTGGTAGACGGATTATAAATCCATCCTCGATTCACGTCAAACGCGTTTTCCAACCGGCGCAATTCCCCTTCCTCCTCCCATGCTATAATCCCCCGCCGAAAGGCGAAACATGCTTAAAGGACGAAAAACTCTTGGGGGGTAACACCCACAAGCGGACCATAGAGTCCCTCTTCCCATTGGTGGACTGGAAATAAAATTGCAGACTTATGGTCGGTTAAATAAAACACCCCCGACTATTCTCTTGCGAGAAAGACAGCCTCATGTGGCTACCTTGTCGTCGGGGGCGGGTAAAACGGTCGAGCCGTTTTATTGGTAGGCGCATTATATATCCATCTCGGCTTCAAGTCAAACGCTTTTTTCAGCCTATTTGGGCGCGGACTTATCCAAAAGTTCGAGCGCCAGTTTTTCAAAGGATGACTTCAAGTCTTTTGGGTTGATCGGCTTGATCATTTTGACAGGCCAGCGTTCCAGCTCGTCCGGGAAGGTTGCACAGCGATTGAGGGCGATTGCAAACCAATACGCGTCAAACCCCGTATCTTTTTGTGCGGCTTTTTCCATAAGCGTTTCAACTGATTCTTTTTGTAAAATGAAATAAAGATCGATCGCGTCACGCGGTTCAGAACGGCCAAAATATGCCAGCACTTTATCGGTGGATAGGTCTGTGTAATTGTTTACCTGAACGCCCGTTTCAGACAACACTGTTGGTTCAAAGCGGAAGGGGGAATCAAGAGCCAAATCCACCTTCAAGCCATTTTGTTCATTGCCCACTAAAAATTCGACAAAGGTTGCAAAACGGCGCACAATTTTTATAGGCAGGTTGTGCTCAGCACAGACTTTCTCGATTTGAAACGAGGTTGGTTGAACAAGGCCATCAGTTCCAGTGAATAAATCCAGGTCATACGATAAACGGTGCCCAAAGTAATATTCAGATAAAGCCGTTCCACCCGCCAGATAAAATTGATTTTGATCTGGCAGGGTGGAAAATATTTCCAGGAATTTTTTTTGGAGCGGTGTCAGAATGCCCGAGCCTTTGACGCCTTTACTTTCCGCCATTTCGATACTCCAAATAATTTTTCCACAGACTGTAAATATCTACTGGCAGGTTCAGTGTGTCGAGTTCAAGGGCGATCTGGTTAAGGTCTAATTTTCGAATATCCTCCGCGCGGCCATGCGTAAGCGTTTGCTTTAAAAGCCAGCGGGCCTGAAAAGGATCATCTGGATTAAGGCGATCCGTGCTCCAAACAATGTAACGAGGAATGGGCGTAGTCATGCAATGATTTTACCGCCAAATTCAGCTTGATTCCCTCTGTTATAATTTCCCGCCGAAAGGCCAAACATGCTAAAAGGAATCGTAAAACTCTTCGGGGGTAACACCCACAAACGGACCATGGAGTCCCTCTTCCCATTGGTGGACGAGATTAACGCGCTCGAAAGCGAGTACGAAGCCCTCAGCGACGAGTCCCTGCGCGCCAAAACGCAGGAGTTTCGCGCCATGCTCCCCTCGTCTGCACTCCCCCCATTTTCGGAGAAAATGGGGGGAGCCGGAGGGGGGCTTGAGGGAGAAAGCCAGGAAGTCCTCGAGGCCGTCCTCGATGACCTCCTGCCTCACGCCTTCGCCGCAGTGCGCGAAGCCTCGAAGCGCGCGATCGGACTGCGTCCCTACGACGTGCAACTCATCGGTGGCGCGATCTTGCATCGCGGACAGATCGCCGAGATGCGCACAGGCGAGGGCAAGACTCTCGTCGCGACTCTGCCGATTTATTTGAACGCATTGGTTGGCCGCGGCGTACACCTTGTCACTGTTAACGATTATCTCGCCCGCCGCGACGCGCGCTGGATGGGGAAAATTTTTCACATGCTCGGCCTCTCGGTCGGCGTGTTGCAAATGGCCGCGGTCACCGAGAACGGCAAGAAGGCCTTCATTGTGGATTACGAGCGCGAGTCGCCGAACGAAGAATCGCGTCACTTGCGCATGGTGGACCGCGTCGAGGCCTACGCCGCCGACGTCACTTACGGCACCAACTCCGAGTTCGGCTTCGACTATCTGCGCGACAACATGGCCATGCGCATGAACGACCGCGTGCAACGCGGACATGCCTACGCTATCGTCGACGAAGTGGACAACGTGCTCATCGACGAAGCGCGCACGCCGCTGATTATCTCCGGCCCCGCCTCGGGCGATTTGGAATGGTACGGCAAGATGGCGATACTTGTGCGCCAATTGCAAAATGAAGATTACGAAATTAACGAAAAGGATCGCTCCATCACGCTGACTGAGATTGGAGTCGCCCGCGTCGAACGTCTGCTCGGCGCCCCGCTTCAGGACCCCGAGAGGCCGGAGGACGTGACCCCTGAGCAGGCTCGTCTCTTGGGCTTTCTCGAACAGTCCCTGCGCGCCCAGCATCTTTTTAAACGCAACAAAGATTACCTCGTGCAGGCGGGCAAAGTCATCATCGTGGACGAGAATACGGGCCGCATGATGCCCGGTCGCCGTTGGAGTGACGGTTTGCATCAGGCCATCGAAGCGAAAGAAAATGTCCGCGTCGAGCCTGAGAGTGTCACCTACGCCACGGTCACCCTGCAAAATTATTTCCGCATGTATGAAAAGCTGGCGGGCATGACCGGCACCGCGCTCACCGAAGCGGAAGCGTTCAGCAAAATTTATGACCTTGAAGTCGCGCCGATCATCACCAACCTTGAATATCAGTCCGCGCGCGAGGGGGCGCAACTTGTCGAAGTGAAGAGCAAGGATGAAGATGGCTA
>VFKQ01000298.1 GCA_009885445.1 Anaerolineaceae bacterium
CGCCTCCTCAACGATCAGCCCGCCAGCGGCCACGTCCCAGGGTTGCAGGCTCAACTCCCAAAACGCCTCGAAGCGACCTGCGGCTGTGTAGCACAGATCCAATGCGGCGGAGCCGAGACGACGCACACCCTGCGAGACTTTCCCAAAACGCGCAAAGTGCCGCACATTATCTTCGAGCGTGGTCCATGCGTCGTAGGGAAAGCCCGTCACCAACAGGGATTTTTTTAATTCCGTCTGCGTTGAAACTTTAATCATCCGCCCATTCAACCATGCGCCTGCGCCGCGCTCACCTAAAAACATTTCGTCGCGCAGGGGGTCATACACCGCGCCAAGTTGAGTCTGCCCATCCCAGCCACACGCAATCGAAACACAAAATATCGGCACGCCGTGCGCGTAATTCACGGTTCCATCCAGCGGGTCAACGTACCAGACCAACTCTTCGCCGCGTCCGCTTTCGCCGCTTTCCTCGGCAACGATGCGGCTGTGCGGCCAGCGCTTGCGAATCTCGCCCAAAATAAAAGCTTCAGATTGATGATCAATTTCTGTCACCAAATCAATCTCACCCTTAAACTTTATATCGTGTTCCTGTTCGTAGCCATCGCGCAAAATTTTTCCTGCGGCGCGCGCCAACGCTTCAACTTCTTTTAACGAAGGCCGATTCACTCAACACCCCCGCCCCACACGCGGCGCCCCAACGCAGACAAAATAAAATCCACGGCCAGGCGCGCGGTTTGATTCTGCGTATCCAGAATCGGATTCACTTCGACCATGTCCATGCCGATTAATTTTCCGGTCTCGGCGACCAACTCGCAGACGAGGTGCCCCTCTCGGTCGGTGAGTCCGGCCGCGACGGGCGTGCCCACTCCGGGCGCGTGGCGCGGGTCGAGCGCGTCCATGTCGAACGACAGATAAATCCCATCCGTGTCGCGGCTCACGTGCTCGATGGCTTTCGTCATCAGCGCGTACATTCCAAAACGATCGATCTGCTCCATGCTTTGGACCATGACGCCCGCCTCGCGCAAATTGGATTTTTCGCCCGCGTCGAGATCACGCGCGCCGATGATGGCAACCCGCTTCGGATCCACGACCGGAACGGGTTCGTCCCAAAGTTGCACCAGCCTCGGGTCGCCGAGTCCACACAACGCGGCCAACGGCATGCCATGGATGTTGCCCGAGGGAGTCGTTTCGGCGGTGTTGAAGTCGGCGTGTGCATCCACCCAAATGACGCCGATCTTGCGCGATTTGGCCGCGCCGCGAATCGACGCAAACGACAAACTGTGATCGCCGCCCAACACGAGCGGAAAATTCCCCGCCTGCACGCTGGTGGACACTGCGCCCGCCACACGCCGTCCCATGGGCACGATGCAATCAATGTATTTTAATTTCGGCTCGATGATCACGCACATCTCTGCGATGGCGACTTCGATGTTGCCTTTGTCTTCGGTTTCATAGCCGAGGCTTTCAAGGCGCGCGCGTAAATCGGCATAGCGAATCGCGCTGGGGCCCATGTCTACGCCGCGGCGGTCTGCGCCCAAATCCACGGGGACACCGATGATGTCAATTTTCATGTTTGCTCCTATTTTTCAGCCACAGAGCGCACAGAGGTTGCTGATTTTTTAAACTCATTCTTTCTCAGTGCTGTGTGTGGCAAGCCTTTGTTTCTATTTTTTTCCATTCCATTCAGCAATCAATCTTTCAAAAAAACCATCCAAATACTGCAAGCGTTCCGCCGCAATTGCGCGCGCAGTTTCTGTAAACATTCTATCGCGCACTTTGCGCAATTTAAAAAGATGCTCGTGGTAGGCGCTGTGCGCTTCGCCCTCGATTTCTTTTCCTGTTTCGATGAACTGTTCCGAAGGCGGAACATACCACGGCGTGCCGGCCTGCGTGGCGTACCCGATCACTCGCGCCGCGCCGATGGCGCCGAGAACGTCCAACTTATCCGCGTCGAAGATGATTTTCGCTTCGAGCGTCTGCGGTTTTTCGGTGCCGCGATAACGATGCGCGCGGATACAGTGCCCGACGGCGGCGATGCGCGCTGAGTCCCAGCCCTCGGCGGAGAGAATCTGCGCGGCGAAATCTGCTGAAGCAAAATGATGCTCGGCGCGCGACTCGCTCCCAGAAGCGGAACCTTGCGCGTCGTGCAACAACGCCGCCGCGCGGACAATCTCAACGTCCGCGCCCTCGGCCTCGGCCAGCCGCTCGGCCATGCGATACACGCGCAGGACGTGCTCGAAGTCGTGGACGGGATCAGAGTCTGTGTACCAGGCGCGGGCTTGTTCGATGGTGGGCATAAATCGTGGCTTGGCTTTCTATTAATTGGGCTGTATCATAACGCTGAAGATAGGGTGACCCAAAATTTCTTCGGCGCCAAGGCGTTTGTCCGATTCTTTCTGTCCATCAAATACTGCGAATGCTACGAGATGTGCGCGTGATTTTTTGCCAACTTGCCCAAAATGTATGGCTATGGGTCATACGAAACGCCAGCTCGGTTCAACAGATTCATTAGATAAAATTTAATCTCGGCATTTCTGCGCGGATACTCCACTAGACCTTATCCATTTGAAGATTAACAGAAAGCAGGGTAAGCTAAGGGTTCATAAAAAAACAACTTCCCTTGGCTCCGTCATTGCGAGGGCGTACTCGCCCGAAGCAATCTCCTGATTGACGAGGAGATTGCTTCGTCGGGAAGTGCACCCTCCTCGCAATGACGGAAGTTATTAATTTACAGGCACTAAGGCAAACACTCGACCAGGAGGTAGCCAATGCCGACCCTGCGCGCAGAATATATCACGATACTCGGAGCCTTTGCGACCCTGTTCTCGAAGCGCATTTGGGCACATGCCAGAATATTGTTGATAGGCGCAATGGTCTCGCCTGCTGAATGGACAGTTAGAGCGGCCCTGCGATTGATGGGCTTGAGCGGCGAAAAACATTTTTAAAATTATCATCGTGTTCTGAATCGTGCGGTCTGGTCAAGCTTGGAAGCCAGCCATCTTGTGTTGGGATTATTGATCAGTACCTTTGCAAGCAGCGGTCCGCACTCACATTACCGCTATTCTCGCTCTACTCGCACCTTTCTGCGTGTATCTTTTGGATAAAATCTAGCTGAGGCGATGACGAGGGTGTGCACGCAAAGGTTGTCACCCGATTCAGACTTCGGAAATCTTTAAGAGGGATACCCCGTTTTAGGCGCATCCAGGGAAATTTCCGAAGTCCTTACGCCGAGTCTCTGACATGGTTTGCGTGCACACGATGGCGACGCCGCAGAAGAAGTAACCCACTTTACGCAAATCCA
>VFKQ01000141.1 GCA_009885445.1 Anaerolineaceae bacterium
CGTTCTCGGCTTGGTCTTTGCTACCGATCAGGCTTCCTTCCTGGCTGGTTATGCCGCCGCTGCCTCAACCAAGACCGGCAAAGTCGGCACCTGGGGCGGTATCAACATTCCTCCGGTTGTGGACTTCATGGTTGGTTTTGAAGCCGGTGTGAATTACTACAATGCCGAGAAGGGCACCGCTGTGGAAGTCCTTGGCTGGAGCACTGCCGAAAACGACGGCTCCTTCATCGGTAACTTCGACTCCCTCGACGATGGTCGCTCCATCACCGAATCCCTCGTTCAAGAAGGCGCTGACATTATTTTGCCAGTGGCTGGACCTGCTGGTCTTGGTAGCGGCGCTTACTGCCTTGAAACCAAATCCTGCTGGATCATTGGCGTGGATACCGACTGGACCGTTTCTGCTTCAGAATATACGGAAGTCATCCTGACCTCCGTATTGAAGAACATGAACGTTGCAGTGTTCGAAGCCATCAAAGCGGCTGTTGAAGGCACCTTCGCGGGTGGCGTTTATAGCGGCACCCTGGCTAACAATGGTGTTGGCCTCGCTCCTGTTGCTGGCGCTTCCGCTGAATTGATGGCTGAACTCGAAGCCATCATCGCGGGCATCATCGACGGCTCGATTGCTGTTCGGTAAACCCTGTTAATGAAAATGGTCGGGGGAGAGTTTTCTCTCCCCCGACCATTCTTTTTAGCCCGTCAATTTTTGCACTGGAGTAGGGCATGGCAAACGTCCTTGAACTGCACGGCGTGACCAAGAGGTTTCCTGGTGTTCTGGCGAACGACCATATTGATATTGCCTTAAAAGAGGGACATATTCTGGCATTGCTGGGCGAGAACGGCGCTGGCAAAACCACCCTGATGAATATTCTTTACGGGTTATATAAGCCGGACGAGGGACGCATCATTGTCCACGGTGAAGAAGTGGATATTCATGGGCCGAATGACGCCATTGCGCGCGGCATCGGCATGGTGCATCAGCACTTTATGCTCATCCCGGTGATGACCGTTATCGAAAATGTGATGCTCGGCGTGGAACCAACTGTGAATGGCATCTTTCTCGACAAAGCCCGTGTGGCGGCGCGTATTCGTGAAATTTCAGAACAATTTGGTCTCGATGTAGACCCTGATTCTTATATTAAGGATTTACCAGTGGGGATTCAGCAACGCGTTGAAATTATCAAAGTTCTGTATCGCAATGCCAATATTTTAATTCTCGATGAACCCACTGCTGTCCTGACCCCGCAGGAGGTTGACGGTCTGTTTCAGATTCTGCATACGTTGATCGAGAAGGGTAAGTCGATTATTTTTATTACACATAAATTAAAAGAAGTAATGGCCGTGGCAGATGAGATCACCGTGTTGCGCGGGGGCCGTGTGGCTGGTTCGGTTTTGCCGCAAGAAGCCAGCCTCGAAAAGCTGGCCACCCTGATGGTGGGCCGCGATGTTAATCTAGTGGTCATGAAAAAAACAGCCGCGCCCACCGACGTGGTTTTGGAAGTGCAAGATTTGTATGTGCGCGATGAACGCGAGAACCTGACGGTGCAGGGCGTGTCGTTTGAAGTGCGCAAAGGCGAAGTGCTGGGCATTGCCGGTGTGCAAGGCAACGGCCAGACTGAATTGGTCTACGCACTCACCGGCCTTTCAGAACCAGTCAGCGGACAAATTAACTTGATGGGCAAACCTGTGCGGCATGGCCGACCACGCGAAATTCTGGAACGCGGTGTGGCGCACATCCCTGAAGACAGGCAAAAGCACGGCCTGATTCTGTCGTTTCCGATTCACGACAACATGATGCTGTGCACTTATTATCAGCCCCCGTTTGCGCGCGGAATTACCCTACAGCAGAAGGTCATTCTGGATAATGCCACCGAATTGGTGAAGCAATTCGATGTGCGCACGCCGAGCATCTATGTCCCGGCTTCTTCGCTTTCGGGGGGCAACCAGCAAAAAGTGATCGTGGCCCGTGAGTTCTCGAGGCCGATTGAATTACTGATCGCCTCCCAGCCCACGCGTGGACTGGACGTCGGCTCGATAGAATATATCCACAACCGCATCATCGAAAAACGGGACGAGGGCACGGGCGTCCTGCTGGTTTCTTCTGAATTGGATGAAATCATCGCCCTTTCCGATCGCATCGCTGTGATGTATCACGGCCAGATTATGGCCATCGTCCCTGCCGCGCAGGCCACCAAGGAAGATCTTGGCCTGCTCATGGCGGGCATTCAGCCAGAATCAGCGCGCGCCGCGTAATATCACCGAGGAGCAATTCATTGAGCGAGCGACCGACCAAACCCCCTGAAAGTATTCAACCCGACGATGCGGCCAAAAAGAAAGAGACCGCCTCGTGGCGACAGTCCCTGTTGTTGCCTGCACTGGCGGTATTAACCGGACTAATCATCGGCGGCATTGTCATCGTTGTCAGCGGCGGCAATCCATTTCAGGCATATGGCGCGCTCTTTGCCGGTTCATTCGGAACGCCGAGTGATTTCTTTGCAGGCCTTCAAGTCTATTTTGCAACTGGCGAATCGCACGACTTAATTAGGTCGTTGTATCCCTTCACCGAAAGCTTGGTTGCTTCCACGCCATATATTTTTGCCGCGCTTTCTGTGGCCATTGGATTTCGTTGCGGCCTGTTTAACATCGGCGCAGAGGGACAAGTGCTGATGGGTGCGCTGGGTTCGGCCTACGTGGGATACAGCCTCACTGGACTACCCGCTTACATTCACCTTCCGCTGGCCTTGCTGGGTGGAGTCGCCGCCGGCGGAGTGTGGGGCATGATCCCCGGATATTTAAAAGCCCGTTTCGGTGCGCATGAAGTGGTGAACACCATGATGCTGAACTGGATTGCCTTCAAGCTCAGTGATTGGTTGCTGAATGGGCCGATGAAATCCGGCTTCCGTCCTGTGACGCCGAATGTGCTTCCGACTGCCGAACTGCCGCGCTTCTTTGCCGACCCGCTCCGTTTCAATTGGGGTTTCGTCCTGGCCTTGCTGGTGGCTTGGGCAGTCTATTGGCTTCTGTTTAAAACGACACTCGGCTTCGAGATTCGCTCGGTGGGCGCCAACCCAGATGCCGCCAAATACTCCGGCATGAACGTGACGCGCAACTTTGTATTCGTCCTAGCCCTCGCTGGCGGGTTGGCCGGGTTGGCCGGTTCCGCACAGGTACTGGGTGTGGACCATTGGGTGGGGCAGGGCTTTTCGGCTGGCTACGGTTACGATGCAATTGCACTGGCCTTATTAGGCAAAAGTCATCCGCTGGGCGTAGTGCTCTCGGCGCTCTTATTTGGTTTCCTGCGCAGTGGCGCAACCAGCATGCAATCCATGGCTGGCATTCCCATCGACATCATCTCCATCATTCAAGGACTCGTAGTCGTCTTTGTTGCCGCGCCCGCCATCATTCGCTGGATCTATCGCATCAACATAGACACCACTGGCGACACAGTCTTAACCCGCGGCTGGGGGCGTTAATAAAATGAGCCTAAATCTTATGAACAAAACAAATGCACAATTCGAAAATATTGCCTTCCGGCGCGCCCGTGTTCGCTTTGGCCTGACCCTGCTCGGGGTTGGCTTGTTGATTTATTTCCTCTTTGCCGTGAACACACAACCCGGTGTACGCACCACCTTCGGCCTGAATGTGTCTGGCTCTAACGCACTCATGATCCCAGACTTGAGCATTCCGGCGCTCAATGTGGTCCACGGTATGGTGGCGCTGGCGGTGTTTTTTGGCACATTTCAATTAGCACGCGGCATCCGCTCCACAGGCGTGTTGATTGCCGTTATCGTGGCCACTTTCTTCATCGCCTTCCTGAGTTGGGCCGCGCAGGACAAATCCTTCAACCTCGTAGGCATGCTCAATAGCTCTCTCGTGCGCGCCACGCCTATCGCGTTGGCCGCGTTGTGCGGCGTGATCAGCGAACGTTCGGCTGTCATCAACATCGGTATTGAAGGCATCATGCTTGTTTCGGCACAAACCGCAGTGGTAGCGGCAACCGTTTCAGGCAATCTCTACATAGGTCTGGTTACCGCCGTGCTCACAGGTGGCCTGCTCGGCGCCATGCACGCCCACCTCGTCATCCGCTTCAAAGTAGACCAGACCGTCAGCGGCGTGGCCATTAACATCATCGGCGCCGGCGTCACCTCCTTTGTCACCTCGCGCTTTCTGTCCCAAAATATTGACGGGCTTAATAACTCGGGCACCTTTCCAGTGATTCACATCCCGCTACTTTCCAAGATTCCAGTGCTGGGGCCGGTGTTGTTTGAGAACAATATCATTGTTTACTTGACCATCCTGCTGGTCATTGCCATGCACATCATGCTCTTCTACACGGCGTGGGGTTTGCGCACGCGCGCAGTGGGTGAACATCCCAAAGCCGCAGACACCCTCGGCGTCAATGTTTATCTGATGCGCTATGTCAACGTCATCATCGGCGGCATGATCGCCGGCATAGGCGGCGCATATTTCACCATTGGCTCGGTGGGCCGCTTCAATGAAATGATGACCTCCGGCAAAGGCTTCATCGGCATGGCCGCCATGATCTTCGGCAAATGGAATCCGTTCGGCGCGTACACTTCTTCGATGATCTTCGGCTTCGCAGACTCGTTGCAGGTCAAATTGCAAATTTTGCGCGTGGGGATTCCATCCGAATTTTTGTTGATGGCCCCCTACATCGTCACCATGCTCGTGCTGACCGGAATTGTCGGACGCGCCAACCCGCCCGCCGCAGACGGCCAACCCTACGAAAAACAATAAGCACGCCCGACCCGCTTCAAGTCCGCGCCCGAAGCGGGTTGCCTATTTGGGTGATAACGCCCCTCGCGGTCAGCATTTCCAGAACAGCATCCGTCTAATTCGAGTAAAATAATTTTATATCTGTCAGGAGAAGAGACATGAAATCATCTGCCCGCATTCCACTTAGTATTGCAATATTTTTGATTGCTTCCTTGGCTTGTAATGTGACCTTCAGCACGCCATCTGATCAACCTAATCTGGTCTTCACCGCCGCCGCGCAGACAGTGGCCGCCGTGCAGGCTTCGCTTGTGCCAGCCAGTTCGCCTACCAGCGGCGTGGTGGTTCCCCCGCCCGCGCCCACCAACACCAGCGTGCCGGCGGCCACCTTTGCGCCCCTACCCACGCTGACTTTTGCGCCGCCCGCCGCCACCCAGGTATGTGACCAGGCCGCCTTCGTCTCCGACGTGAGTATCCCAGACGGCACGTTGATGAGTCAGGGACAAGTCTTTCAAAAGACCTGGCGCTTGAAAAACGTCGGCGCTTGCACATGGGCTTCATCTTACAAGGTGGTGTTTTCCAGCGGCCCGGCCATGGCTGGCCAAGCTCAACAGCCGCTGGGAACCAGCGTTGCGCCCGGTGAGACGGTGGATATTAAAGTTGATATGACCGCCCCCGCCGCAAACGGGAACTACACTGAGTATTGGAAATTGCGCAATGACTCAGGCGTGGCCTTCACACAGTTTTATGTGCAGATCGCGGTGCAGGGCGGCGTGGGCGAAACGGCGGTTGCATTGCACAACATCTCCTCTGAAAGCGGACAGGTGCGTACTGATGGCACGGTCCTGCTCCCCACCAACGTGGGCGATGTCTCCACCAACCATGGCATGCAGGCCTTCTTTAGCTTTGATATTTCCGGCATTCCGAATAGCGCCACCATTATTGAGGTTGTGGTGAATTTTTCGTCCTTCGACATGCTGGGCAATCCGTTTTCTGTTGGAGACGATGGTTGTGTGCGCGCGTTCGTTGCCGATTACGGGGCGTTGTCTGCTTCAGATTATGAAGGCGGCATCCCCACAGGCGCGCTGATTAAGTGGTGTTCGGCGGCGCAATTGGTCTCCCCCTCCGCCGATGAAGATTTTACGCAGTCCATTCAACTGCATGTCTCCAATGGCGCGTCGCGCTTTCAATTGCGTCTGCAGTTCCGCCCGCCGCCGTTCCCGGCATCGAATTTCGATGGCGTCGCTGACGCGATTCGCTTTGGCATTGTCACTCTCACGGTGACATATCATTAGTCGAATAGCCACCTAAATCCTACCTAAGAGCGTCCGCTGGCCGGGCGCTCTTTTTTTTAATACAGGTATAATTTTGCGCGTACCGCGTACATAGTTTGACAAAGTTATATTTCAAAACCTTTTGCCACAAAGTCCACGAAGGGTCACACATTGTCCCGATGTACTTCGGGAAAGGAGAGCAAAATGCTAAAACTAAAGATTTCCTTCGTGTTACTTCGTGCCGTTTCGACACCTTCGGTCAACGCATCGCCTTTGTGGTTAAGAATTTCGATTTCAGCCTTAATGTGACTTTGTCAAAGTAGAAAGGAAAAAGAATGTTCTCTGGAAAGCAACCCGTAATTTCTATCACCCTCTTATTAATCTTCCTTGCCTCAGCCTGTGGGCCAAACGCCGAGTCGGCTATTGCCACCTCCGTGGCGCTCACGGTGCAAGCTCAAGACGCGGCCACTTCCACGTTGGTTGCGCCCAGCGCAACACTCTCCCCAGCGCTGACTATTGTGCCAACATTAACTTCGCTCGCTTCAGCCACATCCCCATCCACGCTGGGCGGGGCGTACGCGCATTGTGCAAAAGCCAGTTTCGTCAGCGAAGACCCGCCAGATGGTGTCATCTACGCGCCCGAATTTACCTTCATCAAAAAATGGTTTATTCGCAACGACAGCACTTGCGTGTGGGACACCACTTACAAGTTAATCTTTGTTGATGGCGACCTGATGGGCGGTGCATATGTATATAACTTTCCGCAATCTGCGTTGCCCGACGACGTGATTGAGATTCCGATTCAACTCGTCACGGACAAAGAAGTGGGCACTTATAAAGGCTATTGGAAAATGCAAACTCCTGACGGACAAAACTTTGGCGTTGGCCAACACAGCGATGCCATGTGGGTGGAGGTCGAAGTCTCCACCGACGCCAAGCCCGGATATGGAATCACCTCCGTCACCTACCGCCTCGAACGCGACCCGTTGAGCGGGTGCGCCACGAACGTGCGCTACACCGTGTACGCCCTGATCAGCGTCAGCGGAAAAACCACGGTCAAATATCAATGGCAACATAGCGACGGTGGCAATCCCAGCGCCGTCCGTCTTGAATTTACAGAGGCAGGCTCCAAGGAAGTTTCAGACACCTGGCCCATCCACTTAGGCTCGACGACCGGCGACAGATGGTTCGAACTCGTTACTACGTTGCCAGAGCCAACACAACACTGGGGCAAAGTAACTTTTTCCTACCTCTGTCAATAGAGCAAACGAAGCCGAGCCTGTCTCGGCTTCGTTTTTTTTGAACTTTCGCTTTAATCCGCTAAGGATTTGTAAATTAATAACTTCCCGTTTTGTGATTTGCCCGCAGTTGCACTGCGGGCGGGATGCAGTGTAACTGCATCCGAAACACGGAATCTATTCTTTTACGAACCCTAATTACGCCAACCCTCGCGAATAACAGAGATTGGCGCAGATTAGCGAGAATTAGCGGATTCTCTTTTATGAAGCGAAGTTGTATTATTGGAACTTTCCCGAAAGCCATATCGTCATATTCGCTGACCGATAGATTCATTTGGAGATTAATTATGAAAACCAGAAACACACGCCTATTCATCCCCGCTCTTTTTTTGATTGTGGCCCAATTGGCTTGCAACCTTACCGCCGCACCCACCCAGGACCCGGCCGCCACGCTGAACGCGCTCTACACCCAGTCCGCGCAGACGTTGGAGTCCATGGCCACCGGCGCCGCGCAGACGGCCGTCAGCAACTCGCTGGCCTCGCCAACCCCATTCGCCACCAGCACGCCCCTGGCTGGATTCAGCACTCCCACGCCCCTCGGCCCGATTAAGACCATCACGCCCACCACGCGCTCTAACTGGCTCGGCTTCGTCAGTGATGTCACCTACCCCGACGGCACGGGCATTGGGCGCAATACACCCTTCACCAAAACATGGCGCATCAAAAACCTCGGCACCTCCACGTGGACAACTGCCTATGACCTCGTTTTTGTCAGCGGCGATGCCATGAGCGCTCCCGCAGAAATTCCGCTCACAGCCAGCGTGGCCCCCGGCCAGACCATTGACATTTCGGCCAACCTGACCTCGCCCAACAAAGACGGCGAATCTATTGGCTACTTCAAAATGCGCGACGCTTCTGGCCTGCTCTTCGGCGCCGGTAGCGACGCCACCACCGCCATCTGGGTCGACATCAAAGTGACTGGCGTCTCGTTTGGCGCTTACGATTTCGTTGCCAGTGTTTGTGATGCTCAATGGAGCAACAACAACCAAAACCTGCCCTGCCCGGGCACGGAAGGGGACAGCGCTGGCTACGTGATTAATGTGGGCGTTCCCAAACTCGAAGACGGCGCACAGGCCGCGCAATCTGCCATCATCACTTATCCAAAAGATTCCAACAATGGTTTCATTCACGGGGTTTACCCGTCGCTGACCATTCAAGATGGCGACCGCTTTCGCTCCATCATTCAATGTCGTTTCAACTCTGCAGGCTGTAACGTCATCTTCAGCCTTGACTATCAAATTGGCAACGGCCCTGTGAAAAATCTCGGCCAGTGGAACGAAGCCCACGAAGGCCTATACTACACCGTGGATATTGACCTCAGTTCTCTCAAAGGACAGAATGTCAAATTCATCTTCAATGTGAGCGCCAATGGTTCTGCGAACAAAGATTTTGCCAACTGGGTCGGCCCGCGCATCTTGCGCAATGGCAACCCGCCTCCCGCTCCGAAGACCATCGTCCTGCCTTTCCTCGCCCTTGAAAGCGGATCCGTCACCAGCGCGGGCGCAGTAGACGCTGTCAACATCAGCGTCGGCGATAATGTCGCCAATCAAGGCGTAGAAGCCTTCCTCAGCTTCGACTTTAGCGGCATCCCCGCCAACGCCATCATCCAATCGGCCAGCATCAAACTCATCGGCGGCGGACAGGTACGCGGCACACCCTTTGCCGGCTTGGGATGCTTGAAGGCCTATCTGCACTATTACGGCACACTCGATGCCGGCGATTTCGTTGCGCCCGGAGCCCCCAACGCATTTGCCAGCTGGTGCGATTCCGCCGAAGTTAGCGCAGACTATACCAACGCATCTTTCGTTAATATGCTTCAGTCGATTGTCGGCAATGGCCGCCTCCGCTTCCGCTTGCAATTCAAAGACCTGCTCACCGACGGCAACTCTACTATTGACGACCTTTTGCTCTCTGCGCCGATTGTCATCAGCGTTACGTACACCACGCCCTAACGGCAAAGATTAATCATGCCTAAGTTTTAAAAAACGCAGATGGCCTGTCGAAACCGACAGGCCATTTGCGTTATAATCCCAATTGCAAACGCAGAGATTCGTTTGAAGTTTCGCAAGACCGTGCGCACCCAAATTCCAATTATTGGAGACACTATGAAAACAAAAAAAATCGCCCTATCCATTTTATTAACCCTGCTGATTTCTGCATGTGTTCCCACACAAACCCCGGCGCCACCCGAACCCACCATTGACGTGGCCGCGCTCAACACCGCCGCCGCGCAAACAGTCGTTGCAAATATCAGCGCCACCGCGTTGGCCCAGCCCACCATTGAATCTACCGCCACGCTCGCCCCCAGCCCCACCGTAGCCGCCACACTTACCTCGGCCATCAGTTTGGTCATCACCGCAGGCGTCGGCACACAAGGATTATTATGCGACGACGCTGGCTACGGCGTGCCCCTCGATGTAAATTTCACTGACGGCTCCGAAGTGACCGCCGGTCAGGTATTCATCAAAACCTGGAAAATCAGAAACATCGGCGCGTGCTCATGGGGCGCTGGCTATCAGGTGATTTATGGCTATGGTGAAAAAATGGACGGTCAGGCCGTCGCATTAACCAGCACCATCATCCCCGGCCAGGAAGGGGAGATCTCTGTCCAATTCAAAGCCCCAGCCAAAGCGGGCGAATACAAAAGCTGGTGGCGCATGGCCAACCCCAAAGGGAGCGCCTTCGGCCTCTTCTTCTCCGTCTGGATCGTCATCCGTTAGTGACCGACCTCAAACAAAACATTCTCAACGAAGCACACCGGCTGGGGTTCGCCCTGGCCGGTGTAACGACTCCCGACCCCCCGCAACACCTCTCGACTTTTCAACATTGGCTCGCCCAAAACCATCACGGCCAAATGGCCTACCTCGCCAGCGAGCGCTCCCGCCTGCGCCGCGCCGACCCCAAACAAATCCTCCCTGAATGTAAATCCATTCTCGTTCTTGCTACACCGTACGACTCCCCTCTCCGGTACTCGGGAGAGGGGCCGGGGGTGAGGGGCCAGATTGCCTCCTACGCCCTCGGCCACGACTACCACGACATCCTCCCCTCGCGCCTCAAAGCCCTCGTCGCCTTCATCGAAAAACAAGTCGGCGGCCCCGTCGCCAACCGCTACTACACCGACACAGGCCCGCTCCTCGAACGTGACCTCGCCCAACGCGCCGGCCTCGGCTGGATCGGCAAAAACACAATGCTGATTCATCCCCGCGTCGGCTCCTATTTCCTCCTCGCCGAAATTCTGCTCGACCTCGTCCTCGAACCCGACACGCCCCTCACCACCGACCACTGCGGCACCTGCACACGTTGCATTCAAGCCTGCCCCACAAATTGCATCCTCCCAAACCGCACCCTCGACGCCCGTCGTTGCATCTCCTACCTCACCATCGAACTCAAAGACGACATCCCCCTCGACCTGCGCCCGCTCATGCAAGATTGGATATTCGGATGCGACGCCTGCCAGCAAGCCTGCCCCTGGAATCGATTCGCCGCCCTCGAAGGTGACGCCTCTTTCCGCCCTCCAAGCGGGTCGGCCACCCCAAACTTGATTCCCCTCCTGGCGCTCACTCCCGAATCGTTCAACCAACAATTTAAGCACAGCCCCCTCAAACGGACCAAGCGCCGCGGCCTGATTCGCAACATCTCCGTGGCCCTCGGCAACAGCGCCGACGAATCTGCCCTGCCCGCCCTCGACGAAACCCTCAACGACCCCGACCCCCTCATCCGCCAACACGCCTACTGGGCCAGAGAGCAAATCGTAAAACGTAAAACATAATACGCACCTCCTAACCCGCACCTCCTATCTCGCAACACGCATCCGACCTTCGACTTTCATCTTTCACCTTTCATCTTTCATCTTTTCCCATGCCGCTCCTCCTCGCCACCACCAACCCAGGAAAAATCATCGAACTGCGCGCCCTGCTCGCAGACTTGCCCGTTGAGATTCTGACTCCCAAAGACATCAACCTGCATCTCGACGTCCTCGAAGACGGACTCACCTACGCCGAGAACGCCGCTAAAAAAGCGACAGCCTTCGCCCGCGCCAGCGGACTGCTCTGCCTCGCCGACGACTCCGGCCTCGAAGTGGACGTGCTGGGCGGCGCGCCCGGTTTGTACTCTGCGCGTTATTCTCCCAAACCCGGCGCAACTGACAAAGACCGCCGCGCATATCTTTTGCAAAACATCCTCGCCGCCGCCGCGCCGCGTCCGTGGAGAGCCAGGTTTGTCGCAACGGTGGCCGTTTCGGGCGCGGATGGGAGCGTGGAATGGGCTGAGGGGCAGTGTGTCGGCGAGATTATCCCCGAGGAGCGCGGCACGAGCGGGTTTGGGTACGATCCGATTTTCTTGTTCCCCGAGCTGGGTTTAACCATGTCTGAAATTTCAGACGAGCAGAAGAATCAAATCAGCCATCGCGCGTTGGCAGTGCAGGCGGCCATGCCGATTTTATTGCGCCTTCTATTTTCATAACAGAAACCCGTTTTCTACGCGCCAAGAAAAAAACCAGGTTGCTTTAAGCAACCTGGTTTTTGACTCGTAATGTATTTGCAAATTCTTCGAGCGTTTGCGTGAACGCTTCGGCTTGCTCAAGCATGAGCATGTGACCTGCGCGTTCAAAAGGGACGAGTTGCGCGCCGGTGATATTTTCGCGCAAGTATTCAGAAAATTTCAACGGCGTGAGCAGGTCGTGCGTGCCGCACAAAATTAAAGTGGGCGTATTGATTTCGCCAAGCCGTGCAGTGACGTCGAAAGCGTCGCAGGCCAGATAGTCTGCGTACAAAATCTGCGGGTCAATATCGCGCATGCGTTGCAGAGATAATTCTTTCATGCGCGGGTTCACCTCTGGGCCAAACTCAAGTTCGTTGAGGCGTTGAAATGTGGCGGTAATTGTTTCTTCGCGTGCGATTCCGTTTAGCAGTTCAGGCTCCACGCGCAGTTTTGCCCCAGTGGCCACGAGACACAGGCCGAGCGCCCGCTCGGGAAAATCAAGCGCGATTTGCAGGGCCACTGCGCCGCCCATCGAATGCCCAGCGATTAGCGCGGCGGATAATTCAAGGTCGTCGAGAAAATCTACGATGGCGCGCGCATAATCTGTGATGCTGTTTGCGCCGGCGCTGTTGGAGCGTCCGTGCCCGGGCAGGTCGGGCGCGTAGACTCGTTGTCCGCTCAGGTAACGCGCTTGTGGCGGCCAGTGTAAGTGCATTCCGCCCGCGCCATGAATCAACACGATGGGCGGGCGGGTAAAGTTTTCGGTTCCGTGCGAGAAGGAATACATTTGTAGTTGTAGGGGCGGAGCATTGCTCTGCCCAATTATTTCTTGTGGTGCAATCGATCCGCCGCATCTTCGGTGAGCGGAATGTAGACTTGTACGCGTGTGCCTTTGCCGGGGGCCGAGTCTATGTTCAGCCGTCCGTTGACCAGTTCGGCGCGCTCGCGCAAATTGACCATACCCAGACTGCCGCGCTTGTCGTAAGTCTGGTTCACTTCCTGCACGTCGAAGCCCAGTCCGTCGTCGGCGATCTCAAGCAGGGCAATGCCTTGTTCGGCTTGATTCAGGCGCACGGTGATGCTGGCGGCGTTGGCGTGCTTGCGCGCGTTGTTGACCGCCTCTTCCACAATATAAAAAATTACGCCTTGCTTGCCCATTTCGAGCTGGTCGCTTAATTTTTGATCTACATTGACGACCACACTCTGGCTGAAGGTCTCTTTCATTTTTTCGGCCATGGCTTGCAGGGCGGCAGAGAGTCCCTGCGATTCAAGAATCAGCGGGCGCAGGGTGAAGAGCATGTGACGGATTTCTTTAGAGGTGCGGTGGGCCAGCTCCTCGATTTTCACCATTTCCTCCCCGGCGGAGGCGGTGTTGCGTTCCATCATGCGCCGCGCCAGATTCACGCGCATGGCGATGGCCGCCACTGATTGTGTCGGTCCGTCGTGCAGGTCGCGGGCCAGTTTCTTGCGCGCCTCTTCGTGTACTTCCACCATGCGATTCTTTTCTTCGATCAGGTCCTGGTACAAGCGCGCGTTTTGAATAGCCACCACAGCCTGCCGGCCAATGATGTCGAGCACGTTGCGGCGGTCGGCGTTGAAATATTTGGGGTCGGGGTGCGCAAATAGTGTGGCGCCATACACGTTGAATCCACTGCGTAGGGGGAAGATATAGGCCGAGGTGCAATTGCGCACGGCGATGATGCGCCCCAGCTCGGGGTCGTAGCCGATGTTGGTGGATGCGATTGGCTCGCCCTCATCAAACACTTTCTTGAGAACGCCCTCTTCGCCGACCATGCTGATTTTCATGTCGGCGTTCGTGAAGCGGCGCGCCGAGCCAATGCGTAATTTATCGCCTTTAAATAACAATACGGCGCTGACCAGTTTTTCCTCACCCGCCTCTTCGGGGTCGGGGTTGAGGGCGGCGTAACCCATATCCAGCGCGGAGTCGAGCACGCGCTTGTAGCTGAGAGTCGCTGTCAGTGTCGAAGTCAGCTCGTAGATGGCGCGCAGTCTTTCGCTTTGCACGCGAAAGCGTCGCCCCTCCATTTGTTCCTGTGTATTTCTAAGTTTGCGCAAATATTCGGCCAGGCGTTTTCCCACGATGCCCAGCAGTCCTCCGCCGATCAATGTGCCCGCGACAGAAATTCCAATGGCCGTATTAAAAACAAATGCCCCCGTTTCGCGCCAGGGAATGAGTAATTGCAGGGCGATAAATAACAGGGCGATGCCCAGCGCGCCCCAGATTTCAAAATACACCGAGCCGCTGAGAATGGGCAAGACCACCGCCCAGGATGCAGGGCCGGGTAGGCCGCCTTGCACTTGGAAAAAAATTCCGGTCAACACAAGGTCGGCGGCCAGCCCGGCCTGCCGATGAAATGTGATGCGCCGGCTGAGTGCGGCCAGTGTGGTCATGGCGATGTTCCAGGCGAAGAGCAGGAGCAGCGGCCAAATGAGCGCGAGAGTTAATATTTCGCGCAAGGCAAGTGAAATCAGTAAACCCACCAACGCGATCCAACGCAATGAAACGACGAGCCAGTCTGAAATGTAGGGAGATTCGTACGTGCGCATAAGAGAGATGATACTCCAATTCCCCGCTGTGATATTTGTGCAGGCCTTACAAGAGGATTGCGATTTAGATTTCGTAGCCCATTTTTTGCAGGGCTGGCCCAAATTTTTCTGTCAGAATAGCCTGCTCTGCCGCTGAATAAGATTCGCGGAAGCGGCCCACGCGGCCCTTGTAAAAGTGCAGACCTTGTTGACCTTCGGCCTGCCCGGGCCGATACTGCTCGGTCACCGCGCGGACCTCGGGGCGGGTTTCGTCTAATTTGAGGAATCCAAGCAGACGGGATGCCCGCGCGTCGTAGTCGGTCAGCAAATCTTCGTAGCGCGCCACCAACACGTTTTTCTCATTTGACCAGGCCTGCCAGATGCGCACGTACTCGCTCATAAAATCGAGCGATTTTTGGAAATCGGTTAAAAAAGAAAATGCGTTCGGGCGGCCCTTTTCGAGCGCGCGCTGTCCGTATTGAAAAGCCGAGAGCATGGCATCGCGCGGGTCGCGGTAAATGTATGTGACGTGCAGGAGGCCGAGCGCTTGCAGAAAACGGGAGCCGCTCGAAGGTCCGGCATGGGCCTTGATGACGAAGGTGTTGCCCGCCAGGGTGGGCAGGGTCACGAGGGCGAGTCGCCGCGCCGAAAGGACTCCGATGTTGCAGTTCACTTCGGTGAGGATTTTTTGCAGGCGATATCTTTCGCGAATGTCGCGCGCATCGGCACAGCCTGTAGTTTTCATCAGGTCATTAATTAAGTTGTAGTGCCAGCCCGAGCCGGCGCGCGGCATACCCACTGAAAGAACGATCATGCAATCTCCTTTGCGGGCGCGAAGCGATAACTGCGCGCGAAGCCAGCCAGGATGCCCATGTTGATCCATAAATTTGGAATGGTCAGCGAGTCTTGGGTGAAGTTACCGAGTGCCAGCGCCACCCAGGTGAATAGCGCGGCGAGGGCTATGAATTTTCCCGAGTCAGATTTTAGCAATGTGCGAATCTCGCCGAGCAGTGAAAATTGAAAAGCCAGATACAGCGCAAAACCAAGCAATCCCGTTTCAGCCAGCAGGCGCACGTACAAATTTTTTGGGTTGGGAAATAATGAACTTTGCGGGTCGAGTGTGTGGGCCACTTCAAACAATGTGGTCTTGGCCCAGTCGGGAATGTTTTGCAAAATGTAAAAACCGCTCGAGCCGAGGCCTGCGCCCGTCCAGGGATGTTCGTTGAACGCAGTCATGGCGCCCCACGCATATGCGAATCGCGCGCCCGCAGTATTGACGGTGAGGAATTCAGAGAAGGTGTCGGCGCGCGTAAAGCTGGTGGTGAGTTTTGTCATGTAGCGCTGGCCCGTGCGCGTCGAAAACGCCAACTTACCCAGGCCCACTACGGCGACAACCATGAGCAGCGCCACAAAAATATTTCGCCAGCGAATCTTTTGCGCGGGTTGCATGAAGGTTTCGCCAAACCACATGCGTAAGCGCGTAGTTTGTCCGCGCCCAATGAAGGCCAGTGTGACCAGCGCGGCGAGGATGGCGTACAACGTGCCGCCACGCGAATAAGTGAAGATCAGCAAAAAGAGCGCAATGCCCAGCATAGACAGGTCCATCCAGCGCGCGCGCAAAATGCGTGTGCGTGTGACCAGGGCCGCAAACAACCACGGCATGTACAGCGTGGCAATCTGTCCGGCCAGCCACGAAGGTTCGTATGCCAAACCCGCGAAGCGACGGTTTTTCACCGGGCCGCGCATTGAAAAAGTTAATTGCCAGTCTTTGAGTGTGGTTCGCGGCAATAGCTCAGTGTAAAAAGAGAGCGCCTGCACCAGACTCCAGACGAAGTGCAAGAGCAGGCCGAGCGTCAGCCAGCGCACCGAGAAGCGCACATCGCTTTCGTCGCGGTTCATCCAAATGGCGGCCACAAAAAACATTGCGCCGATGACCAATGTCACCCAGGCGCGCACGGCGCGCTCCCAGAATGTGTTGCCGCGCAATTCGAGCGGCGCATACAACGAGCCGATCATCGTCGAAAGCAAGACCGCCAGTAAAAATGCAATTAAAACGATCAGGCTTCCGGCCCACGGGTTTGCAATCTCTCCGCGCCACCAACGCACGATCAGCACGGTCAACAGCGCGGCCAGCGGATACAACGCCAGCGGACGCACCAGAGTGCTATCTCCTAAAAATGGAAAGTAACGAAAACTGGTGACGGGTAACGTGAAGAGAGTCGCCGCCCACAGTGCGCGCGAAATTTGCGCCAGAGAAAATCTAGGCACGGCGGCCTTTCCAATTTGTGAACAAAACAAAAAGCGAAGCCAGACACAATGCCGCGATTGCTCCCGTCAGAATGTACGCGCTCAAATTCACGCGGCGTGAAAGCGGCAGGTCTGCTTGCTGGCTGATGCTTGTTTCGATATACGGGCTGACGGTCAGCGAGCGGCTTTCGAGACTCGCGATTTGCGCCTCAATATTCGCGCAATCGCCGCCGCACCCATTTTGGATTTCTGCCTGAAATGATTGCAGCGTCATGCTGGCCGTCACGCCGTCTTGCACACGCGCATTAAAAGCCTGCGCCCACGTACTTGCCAGCGACTGTGCCCTCGCTGGATTTTCGTCCTCGGCCCAAAAGACCCAGCCGCCCTCACGGGGTTGACTGAGCAACAACTTCCCGCCGCGCAACTCGCCGACGGTGGCTTGCCCATCCGCGTCGGCCACCGATTGCATCACCGCGTCGGACCAGGCGATTTCAATTAACTTGCGCACTTCTCGTTCGAGATAATAAAATGCCTGCTTATCTTGCGTGGGCACCCAGGCTTCTTCGATGTTGAAGTCCACGATGACAGTTCCGCGCGCGCGATAGGGCGGCGGCGCAATCGTGTAAAGCGCCGCGCCGAGCAGTCCGCCGAGCATGGTCATCACAACCCAAAAGCGCCAGGCTTTAAATAATCGAGTGAGGTCGTCGGAGGAGGGAGGCAGAAAGATGAAAGTCATAGGATTGGGAGAGGAGATGCGAGATGCGTCCGTGTTTACGTGTTTACCTGTCTACAATTATAAGCCGAGTCTTCGCTTTAGCCGCCAAGCCAACAATGGCGCGAGCGCTTTGCGCAAATAATACCTGCCCACGATGGGCGTGAAAAATTTCCCGCCGTCACGATAATGGACACGCAACATCTCGGGCCAGCAACGATCGTCAGCGGCGACGGTTTTTCCGGATGAATGAATGCGAAAGTTTGCCCACGTTTGCCCGCGCAGATATTTCAACTCGGCTTGCGCGGCGATGCGCGTCCACAAATCGTAATCCATCGCAAAATAAAATGACGGGTCGAGCGGGCCAACCTGCTTCCATAATTCTGCGCGAAAGAACATCGTCTGTTGCGGGATGTGAACATAGCCGCGACGCAGGCGCACCAAGTCCGTTTGCGCGGCAGGAAATTTTCCCGTCACGCGGCCCTCCGCGTTGATGTAGTTGCAATCCGCGTAGACCATGCCCACGCTGGGATGCTCCTGCAAATATTTCACCGCCGCCGAGACCGCGCCGGGTTCGTAAGTATCGTCAGAGTTGAGCCATGCAAAAATGTCGCCGCTGGCGCGCGCGAAACCTTTGTTGATCGCGTCGGTCTGGCCGCTGTCTTTTTCGCTGACCCACCATGCAAGTTTCGGCGCGTATTTTTTTATTACATCCACACTGTCGTCCGCCGAGCCGCCGTCCACGATGGCGTATTCAATGCGCGCATAATCCTGCGCGAACACAGATTCAATCGTCGCTTCGAGAAAGCGCGCTTGATTGAAAGAAGGGGTGACGATCGAGACCAGTGGAGTTGGCATCAGTGTTCAGTAATCAGTTACCAGTTTGTGTTGGGATAAAAATGGGCGGCGACTTCTTCGGTGATGGAGCGGATGCGCGAAACTTCTTCGGCGCTCAGGCGCTTCTTCCAATTGTCGAGATTCGCGCGACTGTCTAATTTGACAGAGTGCGTTTTTCGACTTGACAACTCCGCCGGGTTTTCACTGCTCGACGAATTGCGAATCATTTCGCGCACTTTGAGCGGGTAGGCCACCCCGAGCGACTCGTACACTTCGGCGAATCCATCCACGGGATTGAGCGAGAGGTCTTCGTGGCGCACAATGATGATCGACGGAATCCGCTCGACGGTCCGCGCAACGACCCGATAGATGATTCGCCAGAGCAGGGCCGACTGGCCGATGATGTCGTCGGGCTGAATCCGCAACATGTCGGCGCGGTCCGCTTCGAGATGGTCGCGCATCAACAGCGGCTGATTCAATAAATCACGAAAATCGAAGGGCCAGTTGAGGCGCTTGAGACTGCTGGCAAAAGCGGCCGGGTGACGCACGGTGACCACCACACGACAATTGAGTCGTTCGACAAACCACGGAATTGAAAAAACCGCGAAAGGATCTTTGAGCAAAACCGGCTGACGAAGCGCGCGTCCGTGCAGAAAAATGGACAAGTCGCGGCCCATGCGCAGAAGGTCGCGCGACGAGCGCAGTGATTTTATTTCTGCGCCAAGTTGATAGCGCAAGGCCAGCGTGTTTTTAAATGCAGAAAAATATTGCGCTTCGTTCCCGTCCGTGATGTAAGTGTACCAATGCAGTACAGGCGCAGACATCACGCCGCGCCGATGCAAAACATTGAGCGGCTCGCTCACGTAAGCCAGCCCGCCTGCCGCGAGCATTTGCCCGGCCCAGGTGGTGCCCGTGCGATGCGCGCCGGTGACCAAAACATTCATGGGCTGGGAGTCTTCTTCTTGGTGGTAGCGCGGATTTTGTCCACGCCGTAATAGTAGGCCGCGCAACGATTGATCCAATGCTCGGCGCTTTGGTCGAGGTCTTTCACGTTGGCGTACCCGGGCAGTTGACCGACGATGATATTTTTTTCGCCCGCCGCGGTCTGTTGCAGGATGAAAGTATTGCGCCCTTCCCATGCGCGCGCGCGCCCAGCCATTTCGAGTGTGGTGGGCCAAGTGTTGAAGGCCACCCACAGCGGATAGATGGCCAGCAGTGCAAAGACGATGGCCGTGGCCGCCACGCTCCAGCGCGGAAAATTAATTTGTGCCAACAACCAGCCGCTCAACCCGCCTTCGAGCGCGAGCATGACGATCATCAAGATGTGCGCCGGAAAGCGCACGCGCTCCAGCGGAAAAGATTGCCCATAAGCGCTCGGCGCGAACGTGGCGACGATGACCAGATAGACGAGCATCGGGATGATGATCAAACCCAGCCAGGTGCGCGGCGCTGGAGCCGTGCGTGTGAAGTGAGCGGATTGAATGCCCAGAAAAACTAAAATCAGGGCCAGACCAAATATTAATGCGAAGGGCAGTCTGTAAGTGGCGGCTGAGGAAGTGAGAAATTGATACGCATAAGTGAAGGCGCGCTCCAGCACCGTCCACGGACCGGGCGCGTCAGTTGCGTCCACGCGCAGGGAGTTGGCGGGCGTAAGAAACATAGCCACCAGCGCGGCGATGGAGCCGACCAATGTGGTCGCTAAAAGTGTCAGCGTCGTTCGTCGTGATGTGCCTTTGTTCCAAATATATGCGCCCAGCCAGCCGAGGCCAAGCAGGCTGATATGGAACATGCCCGCCGTTTCAGAAAGTCCGCCAATAAAAAAAGCGGATACGAAAAGGATTATCAGGGTTTTGTACGACGCAATGTTGTCATTGCGCGCGCCGCGTAGAATGGCGGCGAAAATAAACAGGAACAAAGCCAGCGGCAGAAAATATGTCATCACGCCGGGCCGCCAATAGATGGATTGATACAAATTGGGGGCGGTGTAAAAAGAGAAGAGCGTGATCAATTCCATGATCAACACGCCGTTCCATTTGTCCCAGCGCAGATTCAGACTCTTGGCGATCTCGCGCAACAATAACAAGAGTCCACTGCACCACAGCAGAATCGTCAACACCGAAAGCACGGCCACGCCGCGCGCGCCGAAGATGTCGCTGAACGCGGCCACCAGTTGATTCGAAAAACGGTTGGAGACGTTCAAATATTTATACAACGCGGCTTCAAGCGGGTTCGAATTCACCAACCGCGCGGAAATGCAATAGTCGTCACCCAGCGGGCGCACGAAAATGGCCGTAACGAGGAAGACTGTCAGCGCGATGGCGGCGGTGATTATCAGCAGGTTGCGGATGAGGCGAAAAGTTTTTTCGGTGGGGGATGTTTGATTCAATTCGAGTCCGTATTTTGTAACGCGGCACGCATAGCATGTCGCTACTTCACGCGCGACAAGCTATGCGCGCCGCGTTACCGTGGTTGGCGCAAATCAAAAATAATAAAACCATCACCTTGCGTGAAAATCGCGAAGGCGGCCAGGCGCGCTTTTAGTTCAGGTTGGTTTGCAAAATCTGCGAGATCGGTGATCAGAAACAACTCTTTGTTTTTCGTCAGCCGCGCAAACGTTTTTTCGAAGGTCTGTGCGCCGCCGCGCAGGTCGGTATGATACTCGATGTCTGACGAATCGGGCCAGTTGGCGGCGCTGGTCCAGCCCCAGTAAGCGAGACGCGAGCCATAATCTTGCGTCAGCGCGACGACGCGATAATCTTTTACAGCCTCGCTGATTTGATTCCAAAACGCGACTTCGGGGCGATAATCTGTGGATTTAAGAATCCCGCGCGACGTCCACATTGCGGCGACGACGCACAGCGACAACGATGCGAATACAAAAGTCCGCATCAGGCCCGCGCGTGAAGCGGATTCAGCCAAACGGGCGAGGACCAACTCTGCCAGCGGAGTCAGCGTCAGCGCGGCGATGGGAATCAGCGGCAGACTGTAGTAGTTGTGGGTGGAGATATGATAGTTAAAGAAAATGCCGAAGAGGGCATACCCGCCCCAAAGTCCGAAAAGAAGCGCGCGGGAGGGCTTATGTTCCACGAGGGCGAATCCTAAAAGGGCGAGGGCAAAGGTGACGAGTCCGAGCACGTCCTGAATCATATTCGCCCAACCGAGGGGATATGCGGGCGAGAGCAAAAGCGCGGGGATGAAACGTCCGCCGAATTGTTGGCCGAGGAAGCCGTGCGTGAAACCGTAGATGACATATGCCGCGCCGGGGAGAATGCCGAGCACGGCCATCATCCACACATGTTTGTTGCGCACGAGGTCGCGAATTGACGCGCGCCCCAGCGTCGCGCCGAGTGCGCCGCCGATAACGAAGAAGGCCGCGTTGAGTTTGACGAAGATGGCGAAGCCGCCGAGCAGGGAGGCGAGGAGGAGAACGGTGATTTCGCCCTGACCCCCGGCCCCTCCCCCACTTCGCTTTGCTTCGGGGGCTATAGTCCCGCTGGGAGAGGGGAGTAATGCAATGGAAGCCCAGCGATTGACGGCCCACCAGAAACCCATGATGAGGGCCAGCATTAATGGGTCGGGTTGGAAGGAGCGGCTGGCGATGACGGCGTAGGGGAGGAAGAAATAAAACGCGAGCGCGAAGAGTGCGCCGTCTGTCGAAAAAATATCGCGGGCGAGGAGATAGAGGAAGATGCCGCCGATGAGCCAGAAGAAAATGGAATAGATGCGCGCCACCCAAAGTTCTTCGCCGCTGAATTTCCAGGTGAAGGCGACGAGGCTTTCCACGATTTCAGGTTCGATGGTGGATTTGAGTTTGCCCTGTTGAATCGCAAACTCGCGTTGTTCTGCTGGCGCGTCTGGCATGGACGCATAGTACATGCCGCGCGTTTTGAGCGCGGAGAAAAGCTGGCGCGTGGGGTGAAAATCAAGCGGCAGGTCGGTGAGGTCGTAGAGGCGGATAGAGAGGGCCGTGAGGAAAAGCAGAACGAGGAGTAGAGAATTGGCGCGGCCAAATAATGAGTGTGGGGATTTGTCGTTCATGGGGATGGTTATTTTAGCATGGGGTTGGGCGACTCAAGTCGCGCCAACGCTTGCGAAGTCCGCCTTCGCGGACTGGTACTCAGCCGACGGAGGTCGGCTTCGCAGATGTAGCGGCGAATTTATTCGCCCAATTTTGCGATTTATTTCGCGGGACGATAGCGGGATTTCCGATTCTTCAATATGCGTTCGCGTAATTTCCCCAACCCAGAAAGATTCAACAACGCCGAACTCAATAAATTTAACCGCGCCAACGCGGTGGGCGGATGGATGAACAGCGCGCGCGTCCAAGCGGCGAGGCTGGCGGCGGGCTGTCCGCCGTCGAGGAGATAACGCGCGTTGACGCGGTGGGCGGAGGCGGTGGCACGATGCGAGATGCGGGATAGGAGAGGGGCGAACTCGGGTTGAGTTTTTGCCCAATCTAAAATGCGGAAGGCTTCGCGTCCGAAAGAGGCGGCCTGCGCGCGATTCTTTGCTTCGGGGTGATAGCGCGCCGCGGCCCAGGTTTGTGGCATGTGCAGGATGCGTCCCTGCGCGGCGAGACGAATCCACAGGTGATGGTCGAGCAGGAAGTGATAGGAGAGGTCGAGTCCGCCCGCTTTTTCAAACGCAGTGCGGCGCACGAACACTGCGGGCTGGCCGATAATTTGAAAGGCCAGTAAATCTTGAAGTGAAAGTTGTTTAAATCGAAACGTGTTGAAGGTTTTTCCATGTTCGTCCACGGCCAGCATGTCAGCGTAGAGGAGGACAACATCGGGATTCTCGTCAAAAATTTTCAGGGCAGATGCAACTGCGCCGGGCAAATAATAATCGTCCGAGTTGAGCCAGGCGACCACGCCACCTGTGGCGCGGGCCATGCCTTTGTTGATGGCCTCCGCCTGACCTGAGTCTTTTTCTGAAACCCAGTATGCCAAATGCGGCGCGTATTTTTTGATGATGTCAACAGAGCCGTCGCTTGAGCCGCCGTCAATGACGATGTATTCAATGTCTGTATAATCCTGATTCAAAACAGATTGTATTGTCTGCTCTAAATAGGAGGCTTGATTGAAGGAGGGAGTGATGATGGAGACGAGGGTCATAGTTGATGATTGTACACGAACGCAAGACCTCCGAATCTGTCAGGACTCGGAGGTCAATATGAGAGCATTGTAACGGGAGATTTTATTCTACGCGGTGACGGTCTCGAAAGCAACGTTCAGCCGCGTTGAATCAGGCAATTGAAAGTTTAATTTTTCAAACCCAATGACATTCCCCTGTTTGTCCTTCATCAGGATTACTTCCTCGCCCGTTTCTTCCGCGATAAATTCATCTGCGGGATTGCCAAACCAGACTGTCAACGTATTGCCTTCCTGATCGTAATAAACTTTTACCTGGGCCATATTCGTTCTCCTTCTTTCACCGTGTCCGGTGGATATGCCGTAATCAAAAAGCCTTCACCGTCCAGGCGCTTCGCCACTGCGCAAACCCACCTGCCAATTCGTTCCGGCTTGTAAAACAAATAAACATTTGGGTCTTTCTTGCTAACCCGTATTTCGTCAGGGTTTTCCAAAGTATCCTGAACATCGGTCTCATGCCCGGCCATAATCGGGTGTTTGATGCCAATTATTATTTCCCAGTATGCACGGGTTACATGTCTCGAAAACCAAGAGGCGTTAGCACATCAAAGAGGACATCGGGGTTATCGATCATCACTTATTTTATATCACAGTTCACATGTTCACATCATCGCAAATCATACAACACAAATCCATCTCCCTCTGCGGCGATGGGATATTGCGACAGAATCTTTTTCAAATCGGGTTGCTGGTTCAGTTGATTAAACGCCGTGACTAAAAAATAATCTTTGTCCGCGGCGAGTTCGGCAAAACTCTTTTCGGCGTTGATGTTGTTGCCGCGTAATTCCGCCAGCCCCGAAGCCAGCGGCCAGAGCGAAATTTTTCGCCAACCGAAATACATCAGGCGATAACCATA
>VFKQ01000322.1 GCA_009885445.1 Anaerolineaceae bacterium
ATTCAGAGGGCAGAGATGCGATGGGAGAAACCGCAACGCGAAAGCCAGTGAGCCCGTTGAGGTAGTACGGGTCGTCCCAGTGGCGGTCCGCACAGCGGGAGTACCTGAGAGTGCTGTAGAACGAGCCGCCGCGCAGAACACGGGACGTTCCCTTATCAGGTCCTGTTGGGTTTTCAATTCGATCTTTGCGATTCTTGTATTCCTTTTCATCGAACCAGTCGTTGCACCATTCCCAAACATTGCCGATCATGTCGGCACATCCATAAGGCGAATCGCCTTGCGGGGAAAACTGCCCAACGGGTGTGGTGTCATTCAACTTCAACTCGGCGGTGTTGGCGTTCTTCTCGCCAAACTCGTTCCCCCAACTCCACATGCGCCCGTCTGCGCCGCGCGCGGCCTTTTCCCATTCGGCTTCGCTGGGCAGGCGATAGTTCTTTTTTGTTTTCTTATTGAGCCATTCCACATACAGCATGGCATCCTGCCACGAAACATTCACCACTGGGTGCGCATCCTTGCCCTGCGGATATCCGTCGGCGTCCCAGCCGTCGGGAGATTTTCCGCCCTCCTGCACAAAGGGCTGGTATTGCTGGTTGGTGATGGGATATTTGCCGATGAAATATTCCGAGAGTTCAACCGTGTGTTGCGGTTGTTCCCACTCCACCCAATTCTTATCCGCGCCGAGTTTGATGGCTTGCGCAGCTTGCTCAGGCGTGGAGCCTATCAAAAATTTTCCCGCAGGGATGCGCACCATCTGCGGCTCGAAGAGCATGCGCAAGGGTTCCGCCTGGCTGGTCACTTGCGGGGCCTCGGCGCGGCGCGTGAGGGTGAAATAAGCTTCGAGTTCTTCGTAAGCAATCTCTTTAAAGTTTGCTTCGGGCAGGCTCGGGAAGAGTTTTAGAATCTGCGCGACGGCTGGCGTTTTGTTGAGTAGCGTGAGCAGGTCGGGCGGCAACTGCGTGGAAGATTCCTGGCGATTCGTTTTTTGAGCGCCGGCCACAAAGCGCCCTGCCTCTTCGGTTAATCCTTCGCCGCGTCCACCGGCTTCGTCGCGATAATAGGTCTCCACGTCGCGCAAAAGCGTGTAATTCTTCTTGAGCAATTCATAAAAACGCGGGGCCACGGTTTGAATGGCCACCACTTTTGCCAAACGAATCGGTTGCACCATCTCTTGCAACTTTCGCTTCTCGGCCAGTCCCCACAACATCAGGAAGGTGTTGACTGTGCGCTTCACCTGACGCGGGTTTTCGCCGAGTCCCTTTGCGAAAACAACAGGACATTCCGCGCGCGGCCATTCGGCCACCAGTCCCGAAACGAAATCACCCATGTCACCCGATTCGATCGGCGGAATCTGGAAGGGCAATTGAATGATCTTTTCGAGATAGCGCGCGCCGTCAATGGGATTGCTGGTTCCGCCGTCTTCAGTTTTGTTGAAGTCTTTGTAGCGAATTTCCACACCGCGCGCAATCACCTCCTGATCCAGCCCAAGCATGAAGACGCAATCAGGCACGTCCACGAAAAGTTTGATGGCCTCCAAAACTTCGATGGCTTTCTCGGGCAGGCAACGGTCGAGATCATCCACAAAAACGACCAGCCGATTCTTGCCCTTGCCGATGTGCTTTTGAACAAGGCTGGCAAATTTTTCTTGAAACTGTTCCAAAAATTGAATCTGCTCAATATAAATTTTTGATTTTTCGCGTTGAATCGCCGCGCTGGCCTCGCCCACGCTCCCCGCCGCGCCGGATTGCAAATCTTCGGCCAGTTTGGTCAACATGGCCATGCCGGGGATGAACGAGAGGCTGAGTTGCACGAGTCCTTTGGCCACACTGCCGCCCAACTTCGCCAGGTCAATCGTCACGCCGCCCAGTTTTTCCAATTCCATTTCGCGATACAACAGGGACTGTAATTTCTCAAATTCCTCCACCGGCTGTTTCTTCTTTTCGGCAGTCTCTTTCAGCGCGGTTAAAATGCGCAATAGAAATGCGCGCCAGAGAGTCTCTTCTTTGTCATACTTCCACGCGTCGAACCACGCGACGGTGTAAGTCGGGGGCAGTCCATTCTTTACCATGCGCATCAATGAAGTCTTGCCCGAGCCCCACGTGCCGAACACGCCAATGGTCAACGGCGTGCTGGCGGACTTGCACACGTCAATCAGCGTTTCCACATACGGCGTGAAATCGAGCGTGTCGGTGTCGGTGGGCAGGTCGTCGAGGATGTAGGTTTTGGAGGATGGCGGCATGTTTACTCCCTTATTTGCGGGCGAACTCATTAATCACATTGTGCGGGCCAACGCCGAGCAAATAGTAGGCGTTTCCCTCTTGTCGAAAGATACAGCGATAGGAACGGTCCACGTAAAATTCCCAATAGGGCGTCCCTACGATGCGATGGATTTGGAGGGATGGGTGCTTTGGGTTTTCCGCCAGAAATTTGATCTGCTTTTTTAGTTTCTTCTGTATGGCGGGTAGCAGGGATTTGAAATCGTCCTTAAGCCGATGAGTCAGGATAATTTCATTCATCGAGCCAGTCCAGGGCCTTCTGAACTTCAGGCGCATCCACCCGATACATACGCCCAGCCTGAATATCTGCCTCGGCCTCGCGGATGCGGCCTTGCCATTCCCCGCTTATGAAATAAGTCTGTTTGTTGCGCGCCAGTTCCTTGAGAAAGACTTCAAGGCGCAGAAAGATCTCGTAACTCATCAGCACTTCTCGCGCTTTGCCGTCTTTATCGAAAAAAATTTTTACATCGTTCATCGAAAGTTCGCTCATGCTTCACCTCTTGGCTCGATTATACGTCAACACACCTCTTCATCTTTCATCTTTTCTCTTTCAGCCTTGATTTCACTTCCTCCCAAAATCGGCGGGGTTCTCGCCCCAGTGCTCGGTTTCCCATTTCAGCACGGCGTCGTCCATCAATTCGTTTTCCGCCAGCCAGTTCTCGGCGCTGTGGATTAAGGCAAACAGCAAGGCGTTCTTCTTGTTGTGTTTGAGTTTGGTCCTGCACTCCCCCGTCATCACCCAGGCGATGCCATTTTCAGAATCGGAATAAACGGGCATGTGCTTGTTGTGCTTATCCAGCCAGGTCAGCGCATGGACGATAGCCAGGAACTCGCCGACGTTATTGGTCCCTTCGGCATAAGGCCCACTGTGAAAAAACTCCTCGCCTGTTTGCAAGTGGATACCGCGATATTCGAGCGCGCCCGGCGCGCCGCTACAGGCCGCGTCTACACACAGCGAGGGGGCGTGCGGCGGATTCTCGGCGTGTTTCCACTTGCCCGCTGAGGCGGGTTTGCCTTTGTAATTTTCGTAATTCGATTTGAAGGCTTTCTCGGCTTCGGCTTTTGATTCAAAGGCCTTGAATTGCGCGCCGACGAATCCCATCACTTGCGTCTCGCACTCGGCCCACGACGCGAAGACTCCCTTTTTACGTCCTTTCCAAACGGCGTAAAATTTTTGTCTGGGCATGGCTCAATTTTACACCTATAAAATGCTGTTTGAATAATTGCATTTTTGATTCCGTAAGGTCGGGCAGCTACCCGACCTTACGGAATCAATATTTCCAGCGAAGCCAACGCCAGCACGGAACCGTCCGCCGCGCTGATGTCTGCGATCTCGAGGGTGATGCGGCCGGGCGGAAAAATCGTCAAGTCGAGCGTAACACTGAAGTCCGCCGCCGCGCCCAGTTCTGGGACGGTCAGCGTTATGGGCGCGATGTAGAGTTCGTTGCCCTCTTGATTATAGACTCGCAAGCGCAAGGTATTCTCGAAGGGCGCGATCGTAACGTGCCCATTCAGGGTCAGCGCGCCGCTGACCCACTCGCCCGCGCGCGGCAAGTCGATGACGATGACGCGCGGCAGTCCGTTGGGCGTCTCGGAGGTAGCGTTGACCAGCACCAACAAGTTTTCCATCAACCTAAACGTGCGTGTCACGGGCAGGTTGGGGCAACAGCCTGGGTCAACGGGTCCATGCACCACGGCGTCGAGAAAAATATTTCCGTCGCGAATCTCGAGCGCGTTAATTTGCGCGCGGTCATCAATCATGGATGAAGCCACATGATGCGGCTTGCCATTTTCATTGGTCACTGCGGCCAGCCACACAAAGACTCCCGAGCCGCCAAAATTTTCTGCAAGCAAAACTGCGGCGTCTGCAACGCCATCGCGATTCAAGTCGCCGAAACCAATTGAATCGAGCAGACGAATATCTGCAAAATCGGGTGCGCCACTTTTGTACGCGCCGTCTGTCAGATGAAAAACGCGCGACGTATTGTCGAAGGCCGTCAGCGTGTATTCCGCGTTTTGTAATTGCGTCGCAGTCAATGGTTCAACGTGCGGCGTGACCTGCGTGGGAAAGACGAAGGCGGTCGGCGTGGGCGTGAGCAAACGCATCGTAACGCCCGAGCAGGCCGAAGCGGGGAAAAGAATCGCGATCAGGAGCAGAGTCCGCATGAGGCGCATAAAAAATCCTAGGGGGCGATCTGAATCCAGGTGAGGCCGCCGTCCGTCGTTTTATATAAAGTTTGATCCGAGCCGCTCGGGTCCATCAAAACAAAACCGATTTGCGCGCTGACGAATTGGAAGGCGACCAGCGATGCAGAGAAATCGACGTCGGGTTGAATCGCGCTCCAACTTTGGCCCGCATCATGCGTGACTTGGAACGGGTTGCCCGCCCAAGCCACGCCCTCGCTGAAAGCGCGAAAATCTGACGGGCGTCCGCGCGCGATGACCTGGCCGGGCATCCACGTCACGCCGCCATCAGTGGTGCGATAGACCACCATGCTCGTACCCGGGTCAACGGGCAAATTTAAATTGACCGCCAGCACACCTTCGCTCGCAGAAAAAAATTGCGGACCCGCGTTGCCCGTCTGCGCGGACTCGTAGCCCGCGGGCAGTGCGAGATTCACTTCGCTCCACGTCACGCCGCCATCAATAGTTTTATAAAGATAAATATAATTGTCCATCGGAATCGAGCCGCCGACCCAGCCGCGCGATTCGTCTAGAAAGGTGAAGCCCGATTTTTGCCCGCCGAGGGGCAGGCTGTTATTGTATCCATCCGTCTGCGGCTGATTAGTGAAGACGCGCGTCCACGTATGACCTGCATCGGTTGTTTTGAAGAGCGCAACAGCCTGCGAGCCTGCGCCCGCCCCGAGCGTGGTGAGGGCGAAACCGTTTTCTGCATCAAGCATTTGCATACTGGCCCCCGCAAAAGGGACAGCGATTGAATTCCACGTGATGCCGCCATCGTAGGTTTGGTAAATGGTGCCGCTGGTGTAATCGTTGGAAGGCACAATGAACCAGGCGCTGAGCGCATCGGGCAAAAGATAAGATGAATAACCGAAGCTCACATCCACCTGCGGCGAAACATCGTACCAGGTGACGCCGCCGTCGTTCGTGCGCAACACTTGCGTTTCGGTGAATCCCCAACCGTTGTTTTCGTCTACAAAATAAAATTGGGTTAATCGCGGCGAGTCCACGATGGCGGCGATAATCTCGTCGGTGGGCGGCGCGGATATTTCTGTCAGCGGCGCGGTGGACGAGACGGGCAACGCCGTGAGGGCCGGTGTGCAGGCGGTGAGGAGGAGAATTAAGAGAATTGGGAGAATTTGAAGTTTGATAACACTCATCTGAATTTCCTTTTGCTTTTACGGCACCAACAAAGTCGCTTGAAAAAAAATTTGATAAAAACCTATCCGCTAATCTTCGCCAATCTGCGCGAATAGGATTAGCGAAAATTAGCGTTGATTAGCGGATTCATGTTGACTTCATCCAAGCCATTCAAAAATTGTCGCTTCGCCCTGACCCACGCCAACACATAAAGTGACCAGTCCGTATTTCACATTGCCGCGATTCTTCATTTCATGAATCAGCGTCGTGGTCAAACGCGCGCCCGAGCAACCGAGCGGATGCCCGATGGCGATCGCGCCGCCATTCACGTTGACAATTTCTGGGTCAAGATTCAAATCTTCCATCACGGCCAGCGATTGCACAGCGAAGGCCTCATTGAGTTCGACCAAACCGATGTCTTGCAATTTGAGTCCAGCGCGCGACAAAACTTTTTTCGTGGCGGGCACCGGCCCATAACCCATCACGCGCGGCGAGACTCCCGCCGAAGCCGAAGCCACCACGCGCGCCAACGGTTTAAGATTTAACGCTTTGGCTTTTTCTGCGCTCATCATCAACAACGCCGAAGCGCCGTCGTTGAGTCCCGACGAGTTTCCCGCGGTCACCGTTCCACCCTCTTTACGAAATGCGGGCTTGAGACGACTCAACGACTCAAGAGTTGTATCGCGACGCGGACGTTCATCTGTCCGCGCTTGAAGCGGGTCGCCCTTCTTTTGGGGAATCGCCACCGGCACAATTTCCTGCGCGAAGCGCCCCGAGTCTATTGCGGCGAGGGCGCGTTGATGCGAGCGCAAAGAAAACGCATCTTGTTTTTCGCGGGTGATGTGCGGCTTTTCGGCGGCGATATTTTCTGCCGTCTCGCCCATCGACTCGGTGCCGTATTTTTCTTTAAGAATTGCGTTGGGATAACGCCAGCCGAGGGAAGTGTCGTAGGCGATTAGATTGCCGAACGCGAAACCCGTCTCGGCCTTCGGAAACGAGTACGGCGCGCGGCTCATCGACTCGACTCCGCCCGCGATGAACACGTCGCCCTCGTCCGCGCGGATGGAGCGCGCGGCCTGGTTGATGGCCGAGAGGCCTGAGGCGCACAGTCGATTCAGCGTGACGCCCGCCACCTCGACGGGCAAACCCGCCAACAGCGCGGACATGCGCGCGACGTTGCGATTGTCCTCGCCAGATTGGTTGGCGCATCCAAAGATGACTTCCTCCACGAGGGCGGCGTCCAGCTGATTGCGTTCGATCAGACTGCGAATCACCAGCGCGCCAAGGTCGTCGGGACGGACAGAGGCGAGAATACCGCCGAGCGCGCCGATGGGTGTGCGAATTGCGTCCACAATTACAGGTGTTGTCATTATTTCTCCGTTGTTTTTCAAATTTTACCACCCGCATCTTGAGCCGTGCATATTGAGACGGGGACAAACTCGCACTATGAGAATGAGATTAACTCTTGACAGGTATACAATATTGTATACAATACGGGCGAGTTCAAAAACACAGCACATATATGAAGCAAAACCCCTCCCCTCTGAGCGATGATGTCTTCAACACTCTGAAAGAGCGGATTATTCATTGGAAATATCCGCCGGGCCATCGCTTTACCGAGGAGGCGCTGGTGGAGGAGTTTGGGGTCAGCCGCAGTCCTGTGCGCGAAGCGTTGCGCATGTTAGTGGAAAACGGGCTGGTGGATAAGGAGCCGCGCAAAGGCTACAACGTCAAACAGCCGGATCTGCGCGAGATCCATGAACTGTACGAGGTACGTTTGGCACTGGAAGTGTACGCAGTGGAAATGCTGGCAAAAAATGGAATGCCGATGGAAACACGCGAAAAACTTTACGCCACCTGGAAAAAAGCCTTGGACGCCGCGCCTCACCCCCTCGCGAATTTTGCCGAGCAGGACGAGGAGTTCCACGAGTCACTGGTGGCGGCCACTAATAATAAATCCCTGTTGCAATATCTGCATAACATAGATGAGCGCCTGCATATCATCCGCATGATGGACATCACCAGTAGTGACCGCCTGCGCGCCACCTGCGAACAGCACCTGCACATTCTGGATTGCATCAAAAACAATGCCGTGGATGGCGCGCGCGAGTGGCTCACGCTGAACATTCAAGACGGACGCGAATTCGTCGAACAGGCTGTGAAAGCAGCGCTGGCAAAAGCCTATTTGGGTATTTAGCCAGCGTTTTGTTTTTAATCCCCACCACATTTCAAGGAGTGAAAAATGCGCAACGGAAAAATTAAAGCGGAACCGTACGACCTGGATTTCGATCTCGACAGCACCGCGCTGGTGATGATCGACATGCAAAGGGACTTTGTGGAGCCGGGCGGCTTTGGGGAATCGCTGGGCAATGATGTGTCGCTGCTGCGAAGTTCGATTGAGCCGTGCAAGGAAGTTCTGGAGACGGCGCGCAAGGCGGGCATGTTCATCATCCACACTCGCGAGGGTCATCGCCCAGACCTGGCGGACCTGCAACCCGCAAAGAAAGCGCGCGGTAACCCAACACGCAAAATCGGCGACCCGGGACCGATGGGGCGGCTACTTGTGCGTGGTGAGCCTGGTCACGAGATCATTCCCGAACTCGCTCCGCTCCCCGGCGAACCGGTGATTGACAAGCCCGGCAAGGGCGCATTTTACGAGACCGACCTGCTCGGCATCCTGCGCAATCGCAACATCAAAAAGTTGATCGTGTGCGGCGTGACGACTGAAGTGTGCGTGCATACCACCGTCCGCGAGGCGAACGATCGCGGCTTCGATGCCCTCGTCCCCGAGGATTGCACCGCGTCCTACTTCCCCGAATACAAGCGCGTCGCCCTAGAAATGATCAAAGCACAGGGCGGCATCTTCGGCTGGGTCAGCAACTCGGACAATGTCACCAGCGCAATTGAAGCGGCCGCCAAGAAATAGCCTGTGAACAATCATCCTTTCGATTTCAAGGAGTGAGCCATGCAAAACAAATCCGCGATGCAAGCGCCGCTGTGGGTTCCAGGAGATTGGAACGCCTTCTTCGGCCTCGGCACGAATAGCCTGCTCAACATCCTTGTACTTTCCGGCTTGCTGTTGGGCGTGGTGGGAATGCCTGCCGAGATTGTATTTGGCAGAATCGTTCCCGCTGTTGGCCTGATGCTCTTTTTGAGCAACATTTACTACGGCTTCATGGCGCGGCGACTCGCTCAAAAAGAAGGCCGCACAGATGTGACAGCGATGCCCGCCGGGCCGAGCGTGCCGCACATGTTCATTGTGGTCTTCGTGATTATGTTGCCGGTCAGAATCGCCACAGGAGATCCCGTTTTAGCCTGGCAGGTAGGACTCGCCTGGGCCTTCATCGAGGGACTGGTCAACCTGAGCGGCGCGTTCATCGCGCCCTTCATCCGCAAATTGACTCCGCGTGCCGCCCTGCTCGGCACTTTGGCGGGCGTCTCCATCGCGTTCATCGCAATCCGTCCGGGCATGCAAATTTTGGATCCTTATCCGTGGATCGGACTCGTCTGTCTCGCCATCGTGCTCGGTGGCTGGTTCGCGGGCGTGGTCTTTCCGGGTCGGATTCCTGCGGGCCTGGTTGCCATCGGCGTCGGCTCGATTCTCGCCTGGGGCGCGACTCTGTTCGGCTTTGCGCACGTCATGGACGCCGCCGCGCTGAAAGAATCATTCGGGGGTCTTGGGCTTTCGCTTCCCTTGCCTGAAATTGGCAACCTGATTGCGGGCTTTAAAAACATCGCGCCTCTTCTCGTCACCGCCATTCCCTTCGGCGTGTACGATTTCATCGAAGCCATGGACAACGTTGAAAGCGCCTCCGCCGCCGGCGATGAGTACAACCTGCGCGAAGTTCTCCTTGTCGACGGCGTCAACAGCATCATCGGCACCGTGCTCGGCAGTCCCTTCCCCAATGCGGTCTACATCGGCCACCCGGGCTGGAAGGCTGTCGGTGGTCGAATCGGTTACTCACTTGCGACCGGCGCGCTGGTTATCACCGTGACTTTTCTTAATATCGTGCCCGTCCTGTTGAATCTGATTCCGCTTGTCGCGATTCTGCCCATCCTGCTTTACATCGGCGCGTTGATCGGCGCGCAGGCCTTCCAGGCCACGCCACGCAGTCATGCGCCCGCGGTGATTCTGGCCCTCGTCCCGCACTTCGCAGCCTGGGGTAAGACTCAAGTGGACGGTGCGCTAAACGCGGCTGGCGCAAACGCCGCTGACTTGATCGAACAAATGGCTGGTAACGGCGTGCTCTACGAAGGCATGACAAAACTCGGCGGCGGCGCGATTCTGAGCGGACTCATCCTCGGCGCCATCGCAGTCTTCCTGATCGACGGGAAACCAAAACTCGCCTCCGCCTACGCGTTTGCGGGCGCAATACTTGCTTACTTCGGCTTCATCCACGCCGAGGCAGTGCAATTCGGTAATAACGGTCTGCCCACTGGAATCACCATCGGTTACCTGCTCGTAGCATTGTTATGCTACACCTTCGCCTACCTGCCGCGCGAAAAAATGGATATTGAATACAACCAGAAATAAGGCAGTCAACCCCATCGGAATTTCCCCTGGTCTTCAGGGTGAAATCAAAACCAACTCACAGAGGAGAATTGTATGGCAACAAAATCCAAATCCAATGCACCCGTGGGCAAATCCATGCCCAAATGGTGGGTGCCCGGTGACCTGAACGGATTCTTCGGGCTTGCAACCAACAGTCTCGCCAACACTTTGGTGGCTGTCGGCCTGATGCAATACGTCATCGGCTTCCCCACCGAGATTCTGCTCGGCAGAATCGTGCCGGGACTGGTGCTCTCGCTCGCCTTCGGCAATATTTACTTTGCCTGGATGGCCTATCGACTGGGCGTGAAGGAAGGCCGCGATGATGTGACCGCCGTGCCCTACGGCATCTCCGTCCCGCATTACTTCCTGATCACCTTCGCCGTCATGCTTCCGCTAAAGAACGGTGGCGCGAGTTTTGAAATGCTTTGGGCCGTCGGTGTGGCCTGGTGTTTCGTTCACGCCATCATCGCAACCATCGGCGCCTTCGTTGGTCCGACTATGCAAAAATTGACTCCGCGCGCGGCCATGCTCGGCACGCTCGCTGGCGTTGCGATCACCTACATCGCCATGGGCGCGGCCTTCAGCGCCTTCAGCGTATCCTGGCTGAGCATGGTGTCTTTCGGCATCATCTTCGTCGGCTGGCTGGCGAATGTACAGTTCCCCGGCAAACTTCCTGCTGGCCTCGTGGCTGTCATCATTGGCGTCGTCGTCGGTTGGCTTTCCGGCTACATGGATCCGACCGCATTCTCCAGTGCTCTTGCGGGCGCGTCTTTTAACTTCCCGTTGCCCGTGCTCCAACCCGTGATTGAGGGCTTGGGATTCTTGTTCAGTGCGGCTGGTCTGCCCATTTTGACGACAGCCATCCCGCTGGCGATTTACTTGTTCCTCGAATCGCTCAACAACGTTGAGTCCGCCCTCGCTGGCGGCGACACCTACGACACCCGCGAAGCCATGCTCGCCGCGGCTGGCGGAACCGCCGTCGCCTCGCTATTCGGCTCGCCCTTCCCCACCCTCATCTACATCGGCCACCCGGGCTGGAAGTCCGTCGGCTCGCGCGTCGGCTACTCCTGGCTCACCGGTGTGACCATGTTTGTTTTGGGTATCTTCGGCTTGTTGGGTATTCTCTCGGCGGTCATCCCCGTCGTGGCGATTCTGCCCATCCTCGTTTACATTGGCATGTTGATCACCGCGCAGGCCTTCAATGCCAGCCCGCGACGTCATGCACCTGCGGTGGCCATTGCCATCATTCCATGGATCGCGGACTATGTCACCACGCAGGTTAATAACGCACTAGGCGCGGCTGGCACAAACGCCGCCACCCTCGGCATCGGCACACTTAAGGGCGCGGGCGTGGCCTACGATGGCATGACCGTCCTCGGCGCAGGCTCGATTCTCGTCGGTATGATTCTCGGCGCCATCGTGGCCTTCGTCATTGACCGCAATTGGAGAGGCGCCATCGGCTACACCCTCTTCGGTGCGGCCAGTGCGTGGTTCGGTTTCATCCACAGCACCCAACTGCGCTTCGTCCCCAACGGTCCGTTCAACTTTAGCGACCC
>VFKQ01000198.1 GCA_009885445.1 Anaerolineaceae bacterium
GTGGGGGAGGGGGTTCCTATTCTGGCTGTGGGGCCGCGGCGGCGCCGTCGTGCTCGGGAGTGTGTGGATCAGGGACAGTGTGCAAATTTAACGCGGGGTCTAACGCCTGCAAATGTGGGACACTGACCACGTGTGCGGACGCGCAGCAGAACCCCAATATGCAAACGACACGACTGTCGCCCGAGTCTATGCGGGTCAGCTGGACGTCACCGACCAAACCCACGATCACCAAGCAATCACTCATCCTGGCAACGGGTGAGGCTGCAATCACCTATGATTGCGCGGGCAACTCTGTCTGTCTCTATAACGAAGTAGTGCCCATCACTGGCAACGGTGAGCAGATCAGTCGCGACCTGATCGGGCTGATGGAGTCGGGGCAGGAATACTGGGTGGGGGTGAGATTTGAGGTGGATCGCTGGCCGCTGTGCACTGATGCGCAGACCAAAAACTTCCTCTCCTGGTGCGAGCTGACGGACGATCCCACCGACGTGGATATTGGTCAGGGTAAAACCATGACGGGGGATGTGGCGAGTGGGCAGAGCCTGACCGCTATCTTTACCTCCGACAATATGTCCATCATGCGGGTGAGCTACAGCGATACGACCTACCCCTACACCACGACGGCCACGGGTTACGCCAACGGGAGCGCCACCGCCACCGTCGAATTCCGCGACGGCGCTACTAGTTTATGTAAAGACGACGCCACCGTGAATGTGGGCACGGCGGTGGTCGTGGGCAACGACAGTCCCTGGTGGCAAGCTCAATTATTCCCGATACAAATTATGCGCTTGAATATATTCGTAAACCCCGGCAGGCAGAAAATAACGATACTCAAGTTTTTCGGCGATGCGGCGGCGGATTTCGCGCGAGGAGATTTGCAAGAGCGGCGCGTCCACAAACTGCATCTTACCCTTGAGACCCGGCAGGGCCGCTTCGAGCGCGCCCAAATGAATGGAGGCCTCGCCCGGGCGGCGCATCACGCCAATTTCGTGGCAAGCCGCCACCAGCTCGGCGGGGCGATGCCAGGCGGCCAGACTGCCCAGCGAGTCTGTGCCCATTAGCAGAATTAAATCCGCCGATGGGTTTAGCTCCTGCAGAATGCGCAAAGTGTCCGCTGTATATTGCGGGGCAGGCCGTTCAAACTCCACCGTCGAAAGTTCAAACGTAGGCTCGTCCGCGATCGCGCGCTGAACCATCTCAAGCCGATGCGCCAGCTCAAGTTTGGGCTGGGTAATCTTATGCGGCGAACTGGGTGTAAGCACCCAAAGCAAGCGGGTCAACTTCAATTGCGCGCGCGCCTCGCTGGCCAGAATCAAATGCCCTAAGTGTGGCGGGTCAAAGGTCCCGCCAAAAACCCCGATTCGTTCGCTCATGCGCAAAGTATATCGCATTCAGGCACAAAGGCCGATGGGCGAATTGCGTGGGCTTCGTGCAGTTTTACCACGGAGCACACGGAGACCACACATTGTCCCGATGTTCTTACGGGAGAGATTCACTTCTTGTTTTTTTTCTCCGTGAACTCTGTGATCTTTATAACCCTGCGGGCTGTGGTTAAAAGTATTTGGCCCAGTCTTTTAGTCACTCTCAGGCGGATGTTATACTAGGCGCGTGAATAAAAAATCTGCCGCACCATTCAATGAACATGGTGCCATTGCCAAACTTATGCAAGCCGCCCGCGCAGTGGAGGCTGGCGAGTACAACACAGACCTGCTGGCCGAAATATTTGCCAACCAGGACGAAATGGGACAACTCGCGCGCGTCTTCGACTCGATGGCCAGCAATGTCTCAGTGCGTGACCGCCAATTAAAATTGCTCTCGGTGGTCATCCCCACCGGCGTGGCCCTCTCTGCTGAAAAAAACTTCGACCGTCTGCTCGAAACAGTGGTGGTCGAGTCTCAAAAACTAACTCGCGCAGACGGAGGCACACTCTACCTGCTCGAAAAAGATTCGCTAAAATTCGTGATTCTGTGCAACACTTCATTGGCCATCAAAATGGGTGGCACCGCCGCGCCGATTACCTTCGACCCCATTCCGCTGACAAACGCGGACGGCACGCCCAACCACACCAACGTGGCCTCCTATGTGGCTATCACCCATAAACGCATCAACATCCCAGATGCTTATCAAGCAGACGGCTTCGACTTCTCGGGCACAAAGGCCTTCGACACACGCAGCGGCTATCGTTCGCAGTCCTTTCTAACCATCCCGCTCGAAGGCGAAGACAAAAAACTCATCGGCGTTCTACAATTGATTAACGCCAAAAACGACGCGGGCCAGATCGTGCCATTCGCCGCCGATGATGTACTCGAAGCCCTCGTCCTGCTCGCCTCCGCCGCGCTGGATGGTTACATCCGCCAGGAAACCCTGCGTCAGGAAATTGCCAAACTGCGCATCGAAATAGACCAGTCACGCCGCGAAAAGCAGGTGGCCGAAATAACCGATTCGCAATATTTCAAATCCCTGCAAGACCAGGCCAAACAAATGCGTCAGGGAAATAAATAGGGCGTCCATTTCAGTTCTGTAAGCACGACCCAATCTTGCTCTGCCGCACAACTAAATAACGAAAGCGAAAACTACACGCTAAAACCAGCGCGTATAATCACGCACATTGCATTACTCAACCAGGAACATCCCCGGAGAAAAATGAATAAAACGCTATACACGGCCATCAAATATGCCACCATTCCGATGCTCGTCTTATTGAGCGCATGCATCCCTTCCACAGATCTGGTCGGCGTGGCCGGCGGCGCAACCGACGCCCCCATCACCACCGAGCCTGCAACCATCGCAACCGAGGCGCCCATTAGCACCATCCCCGATTTATTTGGGCACATCCTTTTCAGCTCAGAACGGAGCGGGAAGAAAAATCTATATACGATGGACCCGCTTGGGGCGGGGCTTGTGCGTCTCACCAGCGCCGAGTCGCTTGACGAGCAGGCGCGTTGGTCGCCCGATGGCCGCCGCGTCGCTTTCACATCCACCATTAACGACAACACCGACATTTACATCGTCAATGCCGATGGCACCAATCTCGTGCGCGTCACCGACCACCCCGCTAAAGATTCTGCGCCCAGTTGGTCACCCGATGGGCAACGCCTGACTTTTGAATCGTACCGCGACGGCGACTACGAAATCTACGTCGTCAACGCCGATGGGAGCGGACTCACGCGCCTCACCACCGACCCCGCAGGGGATAGCAACCCAATTTGGTCCCCCTCCGGGACGGCGATTGCCTTCGTCAGCAACCGCAACGGCAACTCCGACATCTACCTCGTCAGCCCAGACGGCTTCAGCCTTTCGGCGTTGACCAACAGCGACATGCCCACCTCCAGCCCGGCCTGGTCACCAGACGGCGGGAGCATCGCCTACCGCGCGTGGACAGATAGCGAGAACTCAAACATCTGTATCATCCGCGCCGACGGGGGCGATAATCGTTGTCTCACCGCGCAACCCGGGCAAAACGGCAACCCGACCTGGTCCACCGACGGGAGCCTGCTCACCTTCCGCGCCACACATAACGGCGCCGCGGGCTTCGATGTTGTGCGCGTTGCAGACGGCAACTTGAAGAGTATCCCCGTCACTAGCGTGGAGCCGCGCGGCGACCCCAGCTTTGCACCCGACGGGGGGGGCCTGATCTTTCAAGCCGCAATCGGCGGTGACGTGGAAATTTTCTTCGTACTGATCGAGACTGGCGAGATTGTGCGTCTGACCACTTCGCCCTCTTTCGACGGTGAACCAGTGTGGACGGCGTATTAACCCTATTATCAGTTCACCTTACGCAGAGCAGTTGTAACCCGAGACCATGGCCTCGCCGTTCAAACGCTTCTTGTTCACGAGCGACATAAATGTCGCGTTACGCTTGCGAAGTCGGATCATTTTGCGTAAGGTGAGTTATCAGTACTTCATGAAAGTGCGTTCTTTCCGCAGTTGTACTGCGGAAAGAACGCGGCAGTGCAATAGCATCCCCTTTGGGGAGACTGCCGCCCGAACTTTCGTGATCAACTGATTATGGCCTCAGGGAGCAAGCTCCCTGAGGTTCAGACAGCAAGCTGTCTGACTCCAAATTAATTGCTTAAACAAAAAGGCCGCTCAAAAATTGGGCGGCCTTTTTGTTGTGATGACTGAAGCCTATTTCAATTGGAATTCAAAAGTATCGGAGGGGATGCCGTTCCAATATACGTTGAAGGGTTCGAGAATCAGGCTGGTATCCGTCCACGAGGCGAGTATGTGCGCGCCGGTGCCGGAGACCTTGCCCAGCGAAGTGCCGAAGAATTCCGCGCTCAGGGCGGCGGGGCTGACGATGCTAAAGGCCGGGTTCACCAACTTGGCCAGGAACTTGTCATCGATGCGGCTGAGGTGAATCAGCACGGTGAGGTCGTCCACTTTTTCGATGCCGTCAAAGTTGGACTTGTTGTGATCAGCGTCATCCTTTTCGCCTTTGAAGCCGCCGAAGAGCGAAGCCCAGGCGGCAAATTCGCCGGAGCCGTGTGTGGCGTTATCTTTGTCGAACCAGCGCTCAAAGTTGGCGATGACGGCGTCGGCATTGACGGGTGTGCCATCATGGAAGGTGACGTTCGGGCGCAGGTTGAAGATGTAATCGAGGCCATCGTCAGAGACAACCCACGATTCGGCTAGGGTCGGCGCAATGGCTCCGCTTTGAATCGAGACGAGGCCCTCATAGATCAGGCCAACCACCAGCAGTGAATCGGCGTCAGTGGCGTTGGCCGGGTCGAGCACAAGGTCTTTTGAAAGTGAATCCGGCAGGGGCGCGGGTTCTTGGGTCGCGGGGCTTGAAGGTGACTCAGTGGGCGAGCCGCCTTCACCTCCGCCTCCGCCTCCGCCCGATCCGCAGGCTGTCAGCAGTAGTGCGAAAATAGTCGAAAGAACGAACAGGGTGCTTAATGGGGAAAGTGATTTTTTCATTGGTTCCTCTTTGGTGATTCTTGGTTGGATTTGGTCTGGCTGACTTTCATTCAAAGTATAATCGTTGTTATGCTTCCTTCAACATCTCCTTTAGAGTCCATTGAAACACGATTGCGGACCATGTTGCCTGCCGATTTGTATGCCGAGGCCTGGGTGGATCCGTCGCCAACGACTCTTGAGCGGGTCTTTGAGCATTTGCGCACCTTACAGAGGATTCTGCATGATTACTCGTCGCGCCACATTTCTGATAATCCGCCGCGCCCGGGGGAGGTGCGCTTTTCGTGGCAACGAGGCTCGCTGATGTTTACCGACATGGCTGGCTTTACGCGCCTGATGGAGGCGAACGCGGCCTTCGGGCGGGCGGGCGCTCAAAATCTTTTGAAAGTGCTCAACGCCTATTTTGCTGAAATGCTTGAGATCATCAGCAAGTCTGGCGGCGACTTGTTGGAATTCACCGGGGATGCACTGTTGGTGCTGTTCCCCGCCGATGAAAAAAGAAATGATACTTTGCAGGCGATAAAGGCTGGCTTGCGCATGCAACGGGCCATGGCTCGTTTTGCTGAAATTGAAACGCCACAGGGACCATTGCATTTGGGCATGCGCGTGGGCATTCATAGCGGACGCTTCCTGCGGGCGAACATTGGTACGCCGCGGCGCATGGAACATGTGTTGCTGGGTTCGGCTGTGCAACAGGCAAAGTTGACTGAAAGTAACGGCACTGCCGGGCGGGTAAATCTTTCGGCGCGCGCCTTTGAACGGGTGCCCAACGAGTTCCGTTTTGAAGATGGCAAGCCTGGTTATCAATTTGTAGTGGATGACCTGACCCACGAACAACTGGGCGAGTATGAAATCATTCCACGACGGCGCATGGCCAGCTCGGTGTTGTTTGAGCGCAGTGTGGAGGGGATGATGAATGAGATTCATGGGGCGCTCAAATCGATTGAACCGCTGGCGAGTTTTCTGCCGCAACCGATTCTAAGCTTGTTGGTGGAGAGCGCGGCAGACCGTCATATTCCGCCGGATTTTCCTGAAGCGACGATTTTGTTTGTTAACTTTATCGGCCTGCCTGAGTTGGTGGACCGCGCATTGCCGGGCGAAGAGCTAAAAGTGGTCAGCGGGTTTTCGCGCGCCTTTGCGCATATTAACGCGGCAGTTGAAGCGCGCGGCGGAATGTTGAAGAAGGTTACTTATCACCTTTCGGGTTCAGACATCGTGATTTACTTTGGCGTGCCCACTGCGCACACCAACGACCCGGCACGCGCCGCCGCCGCTGCGCTGGCCATTCGCGATGTGATCACAAAAATCAAGCCGCCCACGGTGGGCGCACAGACGCCCGAGATTCGTTGCCAGATTGGCATTTCGATGGGCTCATGCTTTGCCGCAGAAATTGGCGAGCCGCGCGGACGGCGCGAGTTCAACGTGCTCGGCGATACTGTGAATACCGCCGCGCGCCTGATGGACCGTGCCGCAAAAAATCAGATCCTGGTCAGCCAGCGCGTGTACGAGGCCATTGCTTCAGATTATGATTGTAAAGAGTTGGAGGCCGTCTCGCTTAAGGGCAAGAGTCAGCCGGTGCCGATCTACGAATTAATCGGCGTGAACAAGTAGTTTTAAGACTTACGCAATAGCCTGAGACGAATCCGCCAATCTGCGCGAATTTGCGCTGATCTTTTTAAATTCGCGCAGATTAGCGGACAAAAGAATTTGTTCCGCATAGCTCGTAAGTTTCTTACTTTTTCAACTTATCATCCAGCGATGACCAGATGCCGCTGGCCAGCGTACTGCCGGCCTTGGGGCGCAGGTTCACTTTGTAAATGGCCTTGGGTCCTTCGCCGAGGCGGGTGAGCCAGGCTTGTTGGGTAAGCATGCCTAAAGACTGATCCAGGTCGGCGCGCGATAAACGTTCGGCCTCGGCCATTTTGTCCATGGCGTCGCATAATTGGGGATAGTTCATCTGCAACTGACGCAACATCAAACGCATAATTTTGCGCAAGGCAGGAGTCAAATCGGCAAGGTCGAGGGCGGTGATACCGCCGTCCTTTTGCTTGTCTTCGATTTGGCGTTGTAAGCGATCAAATACACCAGCCATTGGCGCCTCCTAATAAAGCTCGGGCATAGAAATTGGCTCCGGCTGGGGTTCACATTCGCCGCACCAAATTACATTGGAAACGGCCAAACCCTTGGGAGTTTCATTCGCGCCCGTGTACATGGCGATAAATGTGGACATGGTCTTGTAGTGTTCTTTGCAAACAAAGCGCCCGCAAAAAATACAAGACGCGCGCGACTCTTCTTCACAGTGCCAGCATCTCATCTGTCGCTCCTAGTTTGTGTCCATCACGGCCTGGGCCACTTTGCGTAATTCCTTCGACCAATCATGGTCGGGATAGCGCAGTGAGAAAATATCCTTGCTGGCGTTATCAGCCATGTCAAAACTGAGCGGCAGGATGCCCGTCAGCGGGGCCTTGTAGGCGGTTTCGATCTGCGTCTTCAGGTTTTCGTAAGTATATTTATTCGGCACAGCCTTATTCACCATCAACAGAAGATTCGAAACATCCAAACTGCGCGCAATGTCCACGGTGACCGCCGTGCCTTGAAAGTCCTGGTTATCGGGGCGCAGAATCAACAGCAGAATATCCGAAATGGCAATCGAAAGCAGGGTCTCTTCGTTCAGGCCGGGATGCGTGTCAATGAAGAGATAGTCCAGGTTGATATTTTGAATCAAAGTTTGAAAGCCTTCATTCAAGCGGCCCACATCATAGCCTTCGCGCAGAACACGGCTGATCTCACGCCCGCGAATACTGGAGGGAATCAGGAACAAGTCTTTGCCAGCCAGTTGCGCGCGGCCCGGGGCAGACTCTTTAGCGGCGGCGGCGTAATCACCCACCGGGTAAGCCACCTCGGCAATTTCGCATTTGCCGTATAAAAAGTCATTGAGCGTTTTGCCCATGCTGGTTTCATCCAACCCAAAGAGCACGTGAATGCCCGGAGACTGGATATCGGTATCCACCACGCCGACGCGTTTACCCGTCATCGCCACCTGCGAAGCCAGGTTGGCGGTGGTGTTAGATTTGCCCGTGCCCCCGCGAAACGAATGGATTGAAACGATCTTGCCCATAGTGCCTCCTCGATATTATTTTTTGTCTGAGCGTTGCTGGCGAATGGCCTGCGCTTTTTCTTTAAGCGCGGCGTAAAAATCGGTACTGGTCAATTCTTCAAATTCCTGGCGGCGGCGTACTTCGTCAATTTGCAAGGTCAGCGTCTCCACCTGCAGTTTCAAATTTTCTTCGCGCGCCCGCACGCCTTTCACCATGTTAAAAAAGGCCGAGAGCAACTGGCCGGCTTTGTCGTCATCCGTGTCCGCTTTAAATTGCCCGGTCTGGCCGGTATGGAACTGCTCCATGAATGAATAATCGCCCTCGGCGATCTTCTTGCTCCACTCAATTGCCTTTTGAATATACGTGGATGAAAAACGCAAGCGCGCCGAAAAACTACGGATAAAATTCAAAGCCAAATCCGGGCGTTGATTGAGCAATTCAAAAAACGCGTCCTGCTTCAACTCCAACGCATGCGTTTCTTCCAGCGCAATCACACCCGCCGAGCGCGGCTCCTTGTCAAACAGCGACATCTCGCCAATGGCCTCGCCGGGTCCGCAATGGTTCAGCACCAGCTCCCCACCCTCTTTATCCACCGTCACAATCTTCACGCTCCCCTGATCAATAATATACAAAGCGTCGCCGTCCTCGCCGCGGCGCATCAGCGCTTCGCCCTCGTAGAACGTGCGCCGAATCACTTTTTGAACAAGGGCCTCCAGCACCGCATCGGGCAGGCCCTTAAAAAGAAACGAATTCTTAAGGCGGATAAACTCCTGACTCATCATGGCTCCTCGCCCTCTGAAACAGATTTGGCCGTCTTGCGATTAAGCTCCGACCACAATCCGGTCCCTTTCGCGCTTTTAGCGGATTCGCCGCGAGATTCAATTGCCAGCTGAAGGCGCCCCAACACCGGACTACTGCCATCTTCGGGGAAAATATTTCGCAGGTACAACATGCAATACGTGCCAAGTTTCTTGCGCGCAATGTCCATGCTGATGCGCAGTTCGGCCACTTGATCTTCTGCGGCGCGGCGCAGTGCTTCGTCCTGGTGCTTTTCGGCGGTACGTTTGTAGATGCCGATGTGCGCCTGGGCCAGTAAAAGCTCACGGGCCAGCGACCCGTTCTGAGGTCCGAAACGAGCCGTGAACGATTGCAGGATTTTGTCCACGTCTTCAAAGCGGTTGACGATTTCCGTCTCACCGTGAGTCATGCGTTTTTCGGTGCCCAGTTCCTCGTTGATCCAGCCTTGCATTTCGTTCAAGCCGCGGCGCATAATAATCACTACGAACACGGCACCCAGCGCTCCCACCAAAATTGCGAACATAATCGGCGCGCCATCCGAGACGATGTTATTGAAGACCGTGTGCAGGCTCATGGCAATCAGCGCACTGCCAATCACAATTAACCAGCGGCGCGACGAGCCGGCGCGATCAAA
>VFKQ01000013.1 GCA_009885445.1 Anaerolineaceae bacterium
CGAGCCAGCCCGAGCGCTTGCACACCGCGCAACCTTTGCCGCCACAGACGAAACATTCAACGTCCATTTCGGCGGAGGGCTCGGTGAAGGGAAAGTGATCCGCGCGGAAACGCACGCGCGCGTTCTGCCCGAACATGCGCCGCGCAAAATTCGTCAGCGTACCTTTCAGGTCGGCGAGCGTAATGTTCTCGCCGACGGCAAGTCCTTCCACTTGGTTAAATTGAATCTCAGAGCGCGCGGTGATCTGCTCGTAGCGATAGCACATGCCGGGGAGCGCAATCCGAATCGGCGGCGGGTTGCTCGGGTTCGTCGCGACGGCCTCGCGCATCGCGCGGATTTGTCCGGGCGAGGTGTGTGTGCGCAACAGAATCGGATTGTCGCCGCGCCCCTCGGCCTGCACGTAAAACGAGTCTTGCATTTCGCGCGCAGGGTGATGTAACGGAAAATTCAACATTTGAAAATTAATTTCGTCCGTCTCCACTTCGCGCGATGTGTACACCTGAAAGCCCATCTCGGCCAGAATAGCCAACATGCGCCGCAGTTGTTGCGTAGATGGATGCAATCGTCCGCGCGGCGCGGGGCGGCCCGGCAGAGTCACGTCGAGTTGAGTCTCTTCGAGTGACTTCGCCAACGCCGCGGACTTCAACGCCGAGGCCATCTCCTCGTAAGCGGACTCGAGCGTCCCCTTGACGCGGTTCGCCGCCGCGCCCACAGCGGGCTTGTCCTCTTTCGACAGTTTGCCAAACCCCGCAAAGACCTGCATCAGCGCGGAGCTTCGTCCGAGCTGGGCCGTCTTCCATTGCTGGAGCCCGTCCTCGGTCCGCACCGAAGCGAGCGCCTCCAGCGCGGATTTTTCGATGTCGTTTAGTTGGTCTTGCATGTATGCCTCCAAGTAAAGAGAGTAGTGAGTAGAGAAAAGAAAGTAGTGAGTAGTCAGTTCGCCAAGCCACTGTTCTCTACTCTCTAATCCTCTTCTCTCTTCCCTACAAACAAAAATCTCCCGTCCACAAATGGGACGGGAGACGATTCCCGCGGTACCACCCAAGTTAATCGCAATCAGTTGCGATTCGCTTTGCGCCGACTGCCATCGGCCTCCCCAATAACGCTGGGACTGCGTTCCAAACTACTGACGTTAAACGTTTGACGTGTAACGTTTCACCTGGAAGGCTCAAGAGGGAACTTCAACTGGTTTCTCACGGGCGCAAGTCTCAGCCTTGCCATGCGCCTCTCTGACGGTTCCGCCAGTTTACTTTCCTCTGTCTTCGCCTGTAATATCTTGTGGCCCTATTATCTGCGAAAACGAGGCACTGTCAAGTAAGTCGGAATGCCATTCCGACTTACACCATACAAGAGGAAACAAGTAAAATAAAAATGTCGTTATAATGGCCGCACCGTTCGAATCGCCCACTCTTTCTGGAGGGTTAAATGACAAACACCACCATCCCATTCATGCGCCCCATGCGCCTGCCCGAATTGCTCGACCAGGCCATCCGTCTGTATCGGCGCAACTTTTTTAAGTTGATCGCCATCATTGGCATGCCATTTATTCCATTATCGCTCATTCAGGCCTGGGCGCAATACATGGCAACGCAGGCGCAGACGCAGTTGATTACCACTAGCTCATCTCCCACAGGCCCGTTTTTAGAGCCCGCTTATTGGGCATCTTTTGCCGCGCTCATATTCGTTGGCGTCCTGCAATCCATCCTCGTCTATGGCCTGGGCGCCTCGGCCATGACCAATGCCCTGGTCAATGA
>VFKQ01000211.1 GCA_009885445.1 Anaerolineaceae bacterium
AAGTTGTCTTGTACTCTTGAGCAATCTCTTTATTCTTTTGTCCGCGTGCTGCCGCTAAAACGATTCTGGCTCGCTTTGCGATTTGCTGCCCGACTTGATGTCGCTTGATCAATTTCTCTAAACCTTGTTTTTCAGCGTCCGATAGATTCACTACTTGCGCCTTGGCTCCTCGCATTTTGCCATCTCCTTTATGAATTTGTCTTATCCTATTCCAAAGTCCCATTTATGCCAAGATGTACTAGCATTTGCATATGGCACATATAGCGGACAACAAGACACAGAAAAGCTAAATACGATTTATGTAATTGACCTACCTGAACAATATCTTAATCCGTAATCGCAGTTGAGCGAGGTTTTCGATATCAAATACAAGGCGCGACGTCCCGGCGCACATTACGAAAAGATTGGTTCGAGCGTCACGAAATATTATCTTGCTGGCGCGCAGAGGATCGCGGTGCGCAAGGACCGTGCCCCAACTGATCTGGCTACTGAGTTGAATCTGGCAACTCAAATTTCCACTCCTCTGCCTCGCGCGGACTCCTCAACCGAACCAAAGTCAAATGTGAATACTCGGGCCACGTCAACACCTCGGGGATTTCACGCCTGCGCCGCCAGAAGGTTTTGAAGAACCAGTGAATCAGCGAATCTTTTGACCAGAACTTGAGCTGGTTCAGCGCGTTCTCGCGGTTGCCGTTCCATAATTCTTCGTGATTGAAGATGCGCCTGTAGGTGCGGCGCATCAATCTCCCAAACGTTAACCAAAATCCATAATCGAGCCAGATAACTATTTGCGCGCGCGGCCAGAGCACGTCGCGGGCGGAGGTGTAGTTGCCGTCCGCGATCCAGGCTTCGCCGCTGGCAAACTCTTCCACGTCTGCGCGGAATTCAAATAGCGGGCGCGCGGTCCAATTTGGCTCCCAATACAACGAGTCTAATTCGGTGTGCAGAATATTAAGGCGCGCGGCCAGTTGACGCGCAAACGTCGTCTTGCCCGTGCCTGTGGAGCCGATGACCAAAACGCGCTGAAAAGGGGAGGATTTGTCCATGAACGACACGATTGTACTAAAGCCCTTGCCAAAAGCGTAAACAAATTCGAATAATTGTGTGATACGATTTCGCTATTCACGATTAATTTTTTACCGATGGAAATGGTTCATGTTTGATCTCCCCGATTCAGAAATCCTCCCTCTCTCCAAAGAGCACGTTTTCTACACATGGTCTGCGCAGGCGCATGTTAATCCCATCGCGCTCAAACGCGCCGAGGGCGTGTATTTTTGGGACGTGGACGACAAACGTTATCTCGATTTCAACTCAATGACCATGTGCGTCAACATCGGCCACGGCAATCAGCGCGTCATCCGCGCCATGCAGGATCAAGTTGCGGATTTGGCCTACGCCTCCCCGGGGATGACGACTAAAGTGAGAGCCCTCGCCAGCCAAGCCGTCGCTCAGATTACCCCGAAGCGGGCTCTGTCTAAAGTGCTTTTTACCCTCGGGGGAGCGGACGCTAACGAGAACGCCATCAAACTCGCGCGTGGGTACACGGGCCGCTTCAAAATTCTCGCCCGCTATCGCTCCTATCACGGCGCGACGGCGGGCGCGATGGCCCTCAGCGGCGACCCGCGCCGCGCGGCCTGGGAGCCGAACCTGATGCCGGGCGTCGTCCACTTTTTAGACCCGTATCGTTATCGCTCCACTTTTCATCGCACCAACCCAAATATTTCCGAAGCCGATTTCACTCAGGATTATCTCAATCATCTCGAAGAGATTATCCGCTATGAAGACCCGCGCACGATTGCCGCGATATTAATTGAATCAGTCACCGGCACGAACGGAGTCATCATTCCGCCCGAGGGATATTTGCAAGGCCTGCGCGCGCTATGTGACAAGTATGGCATCGTGATGATCGCCGACGAAGTGATGAGCGGCTTTGGGCGCACCGGCAAATGGTTCGCGGTGGACAACTGGAATGTTGTGCCCGACATGATTACCATGGCCAAGGGGCTTACCTCCGCGTATGCGCCGCTGGGCGCTGTCGCCATGAAGCCCGAGATTGCCGCCGCGTTTGACGAACATCCTTACGAGGCCGGGCTGACGTATACCTCACACCCCGTGTCTTTGGCGGCGGCCATCGCGAACATACAAGTTATCAGCGAGGATAAACTTCTCGAAAGGGCGACCCGCCTCGGGCTGGTGATGAAGCGCATGCTGACTGACCTCGGCGAGGCGCATCCCTCTGTCGGTGAAGTCCGCTCGATTGGGCTGTTCGGCATCCTGGAATTAGTCCGCGATAGAAACACAAAAGAGCCGATGGCCGCGTGGAATGAATCAAGCCCCGAGATGGTTGGCTTGCGAAAATATTGTTTGGAGCACGGTTTGTTTTTGTACACACACTGGCACACGGTGTTGATTATTCCGCCGCTGGTGATTGATGAAGCGCAGTTGGCCGAGGGCATGAAAGTGTTGGATGAAGCGCTGGCGATTACGGATGAAGGGGTCAGGCTGTGAGCAGTCATCCAACCTATGCGGCGTGGTTAATTTTTTCAGGCGCGTTGGCCATCATACTTGGCGTGATTATTTTTCGAAAACGCCCGGCATCTGGCGCGTTGGCGCTTTCGGGTTCGCTCTTTGCCGTGACTTTGTGGGCCTGGGCTTATGCGGGCTTGTGGCTGGATGTGCCGGCGCACAAAGTGTACTGGGCAAACCTTGCGATTGTGGGGGTGGCCGCGGCGCCCACATTTGGGCTGATTCTAGTTCTGCAGTTTACGGGGCGAAGCAAACTGCTCACGAATCGCTTTCTGGCTGTGCTGGCCATTGTGCCTGTAATGACCATTGCGATTGCCTGGACGGACGGATTGCATAATCTGTTTTATGGTGCTGGCGCTGTGGCCGAAATTGCCGCGTTCGGTGAGTTGGGTCCCTGGCTGGCGTTCTATGTTTTGTATGCGTACAGCCTGAATATCATCGGCGTCTATTTTCTCGGGCGGGCCTTCGTAAATGGCAGTGGTTTGTATCGCGCGCAGTTGGGCATTGTGATGGTTGGCATGTTGTTCCCCTGGCTGGCGAACGTGCTGGCCATTTCCAAATTCAATCCGTGGCCAGGACTCGACATCGGCCCCATAGCCTTCATCATTAACGGCGCGTTGCTTTCGTATGGAATATTTTTTTATCGCATTATGGACCTTGTGCCGGTCAGCCGCGATGTGCTGGTGGAAAATCTTGAGGACGGCATTTTGGTGATGGATTTACAGGGTCGCATCGTTGACGCAAACCCGCGCGCGCTTGAGCTGATTGGCCTGTCTGAGTCCCCAATTGGGCAGGGTGTTGAGTCTGTTTTTTCACGCTGGAGCAATTCGGTGGAACGTTACGACTTGATGCGTGGCCACTTTCAGATATTTCAGGAACATGGGCCTTATCATTTTTTAGACGTACGCATCCTTCCTATTAATTCGGCCTCCGGCGCCGCGTTGGGCCACATTGCCGCACTGCGCGATATCAGCACCGAGGTGCAGGCGACAGAAAAGGCGCGCGTCTTTTTGCATGTGGTGGACCAAAACCCAGGCGCGATTTTCATCACCGACCCCGAGGGGCGTATTGAATATTTGAATATGAAACTCGTGGAGTTATCGGGCTACTCATTAACCGAAGTCATTGGCAAGACTTCGCGCTTGTTCAAATCGGGAGAGATGCCTGAACAAACCTATACTGAAATGTGGGAGACCGTTTTGGGTGGAAACATCTGGGAAGGCGACCTGCTTAACCGCCGCAAGGATGGTGCGCTGTATTGGGTGCATGAATTAATCGCGCCAGTAAAAGATGAAGCAGGAGTCATCACGCACTTCATTGCCACCGAACAAGATATCACTGATCAAAAACATACGGAGTCTGAATTGCGCGTGGCCAATATGCGCCTGCAATTACAGCTTACTGAAATTGAAAACCTGCATAACCAACTGCGCGAAGAGTCTATTCGTGATGGGTTAACGCGCCTGTTCAACCGTCGCTACATGGAAGAAACGCTTGAGCGCGAAATTCAGATCGCCCAACGCCGGCCCGCGCCCATTAGCGTGGTGATGATGGATGTGGATACGTTCAAAACCATAAATGACACTTTTGGTCATCAAGCTGGTGACACTGTTTTGCAAACATTGGGCACGCTGTTGATGGAAAACACACGCGCCAGCGATGTGGCCTGTCGTTATGGTGGTGATGAAATGGTGGTGGTCCTTTCGGGAGCTACATCTGAAGAAGCCCTGGCGCGCGCCGAAGAATGGCGTCTGGCTTTCTCGCAACTTGAAATCATATTCGGCTTGCATGCGCTGAAGAACACCCTCTCGCTGGGTGTGGCCACCTTCCCCGAACATGGCCGCAACCCCATTGAGCTTTTGGGCGCGGCAGATAAAGCTTTGTATATGGCGAAAGCACAGCGCAACAGCGCGCGCTTGTATGAACCATTGCCAGCGGTTAGCGAACATACACAGCCTGTGGAGTTACGAAACGGGCGCAGGCTGGGCGGGCTTGCCGAGTGACCCAGATGCCACGTCGTGGTTGCAGGGAACTCAACGCATTAATCTGTACCGGGGATTTTGTTTCAAGTTTGAAATGATAGAGTTGCAAAATTCACGCCAGTATTAATTTATTTCCATGAGGGCCAGTTCATCGCCGACAATTGTGAGCGAATGTCATGAATTTTTCCTCATTTATTCGCTTCACACCTGCACTTGCGTCAGGTGCAAGTGTTCGCCTATTCGCGCAATTCGCGCCGAAGATTTTGGACTTTGAGAAAGCCATGGGGGTTAGGTTGTCAGCCTTTGACCATTCCCCTCACATGGCTTAGAATCGCATTATCCCAACGCATGAAAAATGAGGCCCCATGTTTACATCTGAAGGCAAGAAAATTATTTCGACCCCCAACGCGCCTAAAGCGGTTGGCCCTTACTCGCAAGCCGTGCGCACTGAAAGCCTGGTCTTCACTGCCGGGCAGGTGGGCTTTATGCCGGCCAGCACTGATTTGGTTGAAGGCGGCGTGGAGGCGCAAGCCCGTCAGGCGTTGACGAATCTAAAAAACATTCTCGAAGCCGCAGACTCGGGGCTTAACTATGTGGTCAAGACTACCGTCTTTTTAACCGACATGGCGAACTTCGCGGCGATGAACGCCGTGTACGCTGAATTCTTCCCCGAAAATTTTCCAGCCCGATCCACCATCGCCGTGCTGGGTTTGCCCAAAGGCGCGCTGGTTGAAATCGAAGCGGTGGCCCTGGTCGCTTCTGCTAGCGGTGAGTGAGCGGTGTTTAGTTATCAGTAATCAGTCGCCATTTAACACTGATGACTGGACTCTGGTGAGAGCGTGCCCACGCGTAATGGTAAAATCAGCGTCCAGAGCCAGTCGGGAAAGGGTGCTTCTTTTATCGTCCTCCTGACGCTTGGCTTTGCATAATAAGCGCTGACGCAATACGAAGCACCTGGAGAACAGATAATAAGAGAATAGTAACAGCGCGAACTTACTGCTCTCTACTTTCTTCTCTCTGTTCTCTTCAACCTCATGCCCAAAGTTTCCATAATCATCCCCTGTTTTAATGAACAAGCCACCATTGGCGAAACGCTCGGCGCAATTTATGCGCAGACGTTTTCACGCGCCGATATGGAAGTGGTCATCGCGGACGCCATGTCTACCGATCAGACGCGCGCGGTCATCGCTGAATTTGTAAAAAGGCATCCAGGGTTGGCGGTGCGCGTGGTGGATAATATTGTGCGCTTCATTCCTGCAGGATTAAATCGCGCCATCGAAGCGGCGCGCGGCGAAGTCATCTTGCGCATGGACGCACATGCCAAACCGTATCCCGACTATGTGGAAAATTGTGTCAGAGCGCTCGAACAGAAGAAGGGCGACAATGTGGGCGGCGTCTGGGAGATTCAACCCGGTGGACCCGGCTGGCTGTCGGCGGGGATTGCCGTCGCCGCGGCGCACCCGCTCGGGGCGGGGGATGCGGCGTATCGGCTCAAGCCCGAAGCCGGCGGGGTGGATACCGTCCCGTTTGGCGCGTATCATAAATCGCTGGTTGAAAAAATCGGTGTGTTCGACGAGTCTCTTTTGGCCAATGAGGATTACGAATTCAACGCGCGTGTGCGCCAGGCGGGCGGCGTGGTCTGGCTGGACCCGAACATTCGCTCGATTTATTATGCGCGGCCCGACTTGATTGGGCTGGCGCGGCAGTACGCGCGTTATGGATTTTGGAAGTGGCGCATGTTGGCCCGCTATCCGCGCACCATTCGCTGGCGGCAATGGCTTCCGCCCTTGTTTGTGGCTGGATTTATTGTGTTGAGCGCATTATCTATTATTGCCCCCGCCGCGCGTTTGTTGCTGGCCGCCCAGTTGAGCATTTACTCGCTGGCCTTATTGCTTGTGGCTTTCATGCAGAGTTATCGAAAAAAATCCCCCGACCTTTTTTTTAGCGTTCCGCTGGCCTTAATGACCATGCACTTTGCGTGGGGCGGCGGATTTTTGTGGAGCATGGTTGCTTCGCTGTTTGGGGCAAAAAATGGCTGAGCGCGCCACGCGCCCATTGGGCGTTCGTTTGCGTCCACGTGAACAACGAGCAGTGCTTTTCATTGGGGATGTGATCGCCTCTTACCTGGCCATCTTTGTGGGGAAGTATGCATGGTTGTTGTATTCCTGGTACAAGTTGATTTCCAGCGGGATGCCGCCGTTGCGCGCCATGCGTTTCTTTCCGACCGTGAGCGAGCCGTTTTGGTATTATTTTTTACCCATCATCTGGCTGATGCTGATCATTGAATTATATGATTTGCATGTGGCCGCCAGTTTTCGGCGCACGCGCAGTGGCATTGCCACGGCGGCGCTGGTCGGTTTTATTTTGTATGCCGTGATCTTCGTCATGGTGCGCAACCCCGAAACGCTTCCGCGTGTCATTGTTGGCGCATACCTTGCGCTGGCCTCGTTGATGACTTTGGGCTGGCGCTCGATCTACATTCGTTATTACACTTCGCCCGATTTTATGCGCCGCATCCTCGTCATTGGCGCGGGCAAGGCCGGGCGGACTCTTGTGGAAGCGCACCGAAAGATCCACCCACCGCCTTTTCAGTTTGTGGGTTTCATTGACGATGATTTGGTAAAAGTGGGCAAACAGTTTGAAGGCTACCCGGTATTTGGCAGTAGCGAACAATTGCTGAGCATTATTGACGAGCAAAAAATCACCGACCTGGTGGTGGGCATCATGGGCGAGATGGAAGGTTTCACCTTTCAGACCATCCTCGACGCGCAGGAGCGCGGCGTTGAGATAGTGCCCATGCCCACCGTATATGAAGAAATGGTTGGCCGTGTGCCCATCCATCACCTCGAGTCTGATTGGATTCTGCGCTCGTTTGTTGATCAGGCGCGCGTCAGCGGTTTCTATGATCTGATCAAACGCTTCATCGACATCCTCGGCGGCCTGGCTGGGTTGGTGATTTTTGCAGTGGCCTTTCCCTTCGTGGCCATCGCCACACTGATAGACAGCGGCTGGCCAATTTTTTATTCGCAGACACGTCTCGGCAGACACGGTGACGTGTTTAGGATTTCAAAATTCCGTACTATGTATCAAAATGCCGAAGAAGACGGTAAGGCCCGCCTGGCTTCTGAAAACGACCCGCGCATCACCCGTGTTGGAAATTTTTTGCGCAAGACTCGTCTCGATGAACTGCCCCAATTCTGGACGGTGTTGCGCGGCGGCATGAGTCTCGTTGGTCCGCGCGCTGAGCGGCCCGAATTGGTGGCCGAATTTCAAAAGCAGATTCCGTTTTATCGCGCGCGCCTGCTGGTGAAACCCGGCCTCACTGGTTGGGCGCAAATTAATTATGGCTACGTCGCCAACGTCACCGAGACGGCAGTCAAGCTCGAATACGATTTGTATTACATCAAGCAACGCACCGTGATCATGGACATTCAAATTATTCTGCGCACCGTCAGCACCGTTTTTCGTGGAATAGGCAGGTAGCATGAACACACTCGTTACTGGCGGCGCCGGATTTATCGGCTCACATATTGTGCGCACCTTGCTCGAACGCGGCGATAACGTGCGCGTGCTGGATAATTTTTCGACGGGCAAGCATGAAAACCTTGCCGGACTGGAACGCGACGTGGAGATTCTCCCCGCCGATTTGCGCGACGCATCCGCCCGCGCTCGGGCCTGCTCGGGCGTTGAGACCGTGTTCCACGAAGCGGCTTTCGTCTCCGTCCCACAATCCATGCAGGAACCCGCCGAATGTTTTGACGTGAACGTGACGGCCACCGCCGCGCTCTTTGAATCCGCGCGTACAGCGGGTGTGCGCCGTATCGTCTTCGCCACCAGCGCCGCCGTCTACGGTGACTCGGACGACATGCCCCTGCGTGAAGAGACTGCCCTGCGTCCGCTTTCGCCGTACGCCGCATCCAAGCGCGTGGACGAAATCTACGGCCAACTTTATACCGCCTCCTTCAGACTCGAAGTTGTCGGCCTGCGCTACTTCAACGTCTACGGTCCGCGCCAGCGACCTGACTCAATGTACGCCGCCGCTGTGCCCATCTTCATTCAGCGACTCATCGACCAAAAGCCCATCACCATCTTCGGCGACGGCGGTCAAACCCGTGACCTGATCAACGTGGCCGACGTGGTGCGCGCAAATTTAATCGCCGCCGAGCATCCCGCCGCCCCAGGTGGAATCTTCAACATTTGCACCGGTGACGAAACCCGCCTGCTCGACCTGATTGACATTTTGCAAAAACTCTTCCCGTCCGCGCCCGCGCCCGAGTTCGCCGCCCCGCGCGCCGGGGACATTTACCGCTCCATCGGCAGTCCGCAAAAAGCCGCAGACGCCCTCGGCTTCCGCGCAGGTGTTTCGCTTGAAGAGGGGTTGAAGCAAACGGTGGAATGGATGAGGAATGTGGGAAAGTAAACACGTAGACACGTAAACACGTTCGCGCAAGACCTGTATACCTGTCTACGGTATTCGTGTTTACATCCTTCATCCTTCATCTTTCATCTTTTCCCATGACCCACTTCCGCAACCGCTTCGTCCTGCTTGGAGACATTCTCTTCATCGTTGTCTCGGTGTTGGGTAGTTTCGCGTTGCGCCTCGACGCCGGACAAATCGGTGATTATTATCCCGCCATCGTCATCATGTCTGGGTTGGCGTTGGTAATCAAGATCCCCACCTACTATTTCTTCGGTTTGTATCGCCGTCTATGGGTGTACGCCAGCACCAACGAACTGCGCTTAATTACCATCGCGGTGACAACGGCTTCCATTTTAACCAGCGGCATCATGAGTCTGATTTTACTGATTGCCAACAGTCAGGACTTGGTGCTGGGCATGCCGCGCTCCGCTCTCGGCATCGATTGGTTGATTTCGCTGGTGCTCATCGGCGGCTCGCGCTTTGCTCTGCGCATTCTGGGCGAGCAATCCGCCCGACGCTCGGGCAAGGGACGGCGCGCGCTCATCGTCGGCGCGGGGGATGCGGGCGCGCTGGTCGTGCGCGAATTGCAAAAGTCGCGTCAGCTCGATCTGATTCCTGTCGGCTTTCTCGACGATGATTCTGCCAAACAGAAACATGCAATCTACGGCGTCACCGTTATTGGAAAAGTCAGCGACCTTGCAACGGTGCTCGACAATCAACAAGTGGACGAAGTCATCATCGCCATTCCCTCCGCGCCCGGCGACATCATTCGCCAGGTCAATGACGTCTGCCGCAAAAAAGGAATCGCTTCGCGCACGATGCCCGGCATTTACGAATTAATCGGCGGCAAGGTCAGCGTCAACCGTCTGCGCGAAGTGGATATCACCGACCTCCTGCGCCGCGAGCATGTGCGCGTCAACGATGAAAAAGTCGGCGAAGCATTATCGGGCAAGCGTGTGCTCGTCACCGGCGCGGGCGGCTCCATTGGCCGCGAGCTGTGTCGTCAGATTGCGCGGCGCGACCCCGCTGAATTGATTTTACTTGGGCATGGCGAAAATTCCATCTTTGAAATTTTTCTTGAACTGCAAAGTAATTACCCCGCGCTGAAAATTTTCCCCGTCATTGCCGATGTGCGCAACGCGCCGCGACTCGATTCTGTTTTTACAATGCACCAGCCACAAATTATTTTTCACGCCGCCGCGCATAAGCATGTTCCATTGATGGAAGCCAACCCGGTCGAAGCAGTCACCAATAATGTCATCGGCACGCGCAATATTGTGCAGGCCGCGCTCGCGCACAACACCGAACGCTTCGTGCTCATCTCCACTGACAAAGCCGTGCGACCCTCCAGCATTTATGGCGCAACAAAACGTCTCGCAGAAATGATCGTGCTCGACGCCGCACAAACACCTGCCCTGGCGGGCGGTGCCAGGGAAAATAATCGCGCCTTCACTGTCGTGCGCTTTGGCAACGTGCTCGGTTCGCGCGGAAGCATCATTCCTATTTTTAAAAATCAAATCGCCAACGGCGGTCCCGTCACCGTCACGCATCCCGACATGCTTCGTTTTTTCATGACCATCCCCGAAGCCGTCTATCTCGTTTTGCAAGCCTCGTCCATGCAAAGCGGCGGCGAAGTTTTCGTGCTCAACATGGGCCAGCCCATTCGCATCCTCGACCTCGCCGAAGATCTGATAAAACTTTCAGGTCTCGAGCCGAATAAAGATATTGAGATTATTTTTACTGGCATCCGCCCTGGCGAAAAACTTGTCGAAGAACTTTGGGACGAGGGGACTCCTCTTGTGCCGACTCTGCACCCCGACATCTTCCGCCTCGACCAGCACGCCTCGTTCACGCCCTCGAACCTGCCACAGGCCATTGAGCAGTTAGCCACTTCGAGTCTCACCGCTGACCGCGCCGCGCTGAATCAATTTATCGACAATCTGATTCCCGGCGCGCACATCAGCGACGCGCAACCCTCCGACCTTAGACCTCTGACTTTAGACTTTTGACCTTAGACCTGTAACCCCATGCCCGAAGTTAATTTACCTGAATGGAATCGCTTCCTGCAAACCCAGCCCCACGCGCACGTTTTGCAAACAGGGCAGTGGGGCGAGCTAAAGTCCGCGTTTGGCTGGGACGCCGTGCGCCTCGTTGTGGATGAAACGGGTATGCAGATTCTCTTTCGCAAACTACCTTTCGGGTTCACAGTTGCCTACGCCCCGAAACCAGTGTTCAGTAATCAGTCATCAGTGTTCAGTGATCAGTTTTGGAACGAAGTGGATTCCATTTGCAAAAAGAATCGTGCCATCTTCCTCAAGTTGGAACCCGATTCGTGGGAAGCAGAATCCATCTTTCCTCTTTCTTCTTTCATCTTTCATCTTTCATCTTTCATCCTTTCCCCTCACAACATCCAACCTCCGCGCAGCATCGTCATTGACATTCGCGGCACTGAAGAAGACTTGCTCGCGCGCATGAAGCAGAAGACGCGCTACAACATCCGCCTGGCCGAGAAGAAGGGAATCACCGTCCGCGCATGGGACGACATCTCTGCGTTCCACAAGATGATGCTCGTCACCGGCGGACGTGACAACTTCGGCGTTCACTCGCTGGAATATTATCGCCGCGCTTACGAATTGTTTCAGCCAAGCGGCACAGCTGAACTGCTCGTGGCTGAATTCGAAGGTCAGCCGCTGGCCGCACTGATGGTCTTCGCTCGCGGACGGCGCGCCTGGTACGTTTACGGCGCATCGAATGACGAGGAGCGCAACCGCATGCCCACTTATCTTTTGCAGTGGGAGGCAATTAAATGGGCACGTGCCAAAGGCGCAGAAGAATATGATTTGTGGGGAGTCCCTGACGAGGACGAGGCGAAGCTCGAAGCGGACTTCGAGCGGCGGGGCGATGGCCTGTGGGGGGTCTACCGCTTCAAGCGCGGATTCGGAGGCGAGTTGAGGCGCGCGTCTCAGGCGCTCGACCGAGTCTATAATCCGCTGTTGTATAAACTTTATTTGTGGCGCATGGCCGGGCGAGAGGCGGAATAATGGAATCAAATTCCGAAATATGGAATGCATTAATCGCATCGCTTCCCAATCCGCATTTTCTGCAAACTTCTGAGTGGGCGCAAGTGAAAGCAAAATATGGCTGGGCGCCGCATTACGCGCTGTGGAGCGAGGACAAGTTTTCAGTGTTCAGCGATCAGTCATCCGCTACTGAAAACTGGTCACTGATTACTGATCACTGCATGGCAGCGTGTTTGATTTTGAAACGCACCATCCCCATTCGTGGACTCTCTGCGCGCCTCTCGGTACTTTATGCGCCGAAAGGTCCGCTGTTAAATTGGGCTGACGAATCTTTGCGCGCGCGCGTGTTGGATGATTTGCAAACTTTCGCAAAAAAACAAGGCGCGATATTTTTGAAGATTGACCCCGATGTTGTACTGGGTACTGGCGTGCCGGGCGCGCAAGATGCGCTTGAAGAAAGCGGGGGAGCGGACTTGCAAGCCGAATTGACTCGTCGCGGCTGGGGGCATTCCGCCGACCAAATTCAGTTTCGCAATTCGGTGACGATGGACCTGACGCAAAGCGAGGCTGAACTGCTGGCGCGCATGAAACAGAAGACGCGCTACAACGTGCGCCTCGCCGAAAAGAAAGGCATGCGCCTGCGCGTAGGCACGACAGATGACCTGCCCATGCTGTTCAAGATGTACGCCGAAACTTCTGTGCGCGATGGCTTTGCGATTCGCGATGAAAATTATTACAAGACGGTTTGGGGATTGTTCATGCAGAAGTCTGAGAAATTTCCAGTCTCCAGTCTCCAGTCTCCAGTCGTCGAGCCACTCATCGCCGAAGTGGATGGCGAGCCTGTCGCTGGTTTGTTTTTATTTATGTTCGCAGGCCGCGCCTATTACGTGTACGGCATGTCGCGAGAGGCGCATCGTGAAAAGATGCCCACGTATTTTTTGCAATGGGAGGCCATGAAATACGCGAAGGCCGCGAGATGCACAGTCTACGATTTATGGGGCGCGCCTGAAATATTTGACGAGTCTGATTCGATGTGGGGGGTGTATCGCTTCAAGGAGGGACTGGGCGGACGTGTGGTGCGCACCCTCGGCGCGTGGGATTACGCGCCGAATCGGTTTACGTATAAACTGTATTCAGAAATCATTCCGCGTGTGCTGGATGTGATGCGCGCGCGGGGAAAGTCGAAAATTATGCGCTCGTTGGGCGGGGCATAAGGATTACCAGTTTTCATTTTGCCCACCTGAGATCAAAGGCCGGCGTTAACACGGCTTGCTCATGCCCGTGTTTTGTGGATGTTGCGAACGCGATTGATTAATCGAAGAGGATAGCCCAATATTCGCATCAAGACGAGCAGGGCGATAAGGATACCGGGAGTGTAAACCTTCTGGCGCTTAATCCACTGCGCCTCAAAGTAGTCATCCATGTAATGCGCAGTACTAGCTGGGGCGAGCATGATTTTCAACCATGCGCTCAACGATCTAACGGATGCCAGCGTTGGCATGATGCCCATTTCGCGCGCGAGAATGTCGCAATAAGGAAATTGCTCCACTGGATAAACATTTTCGGTATTGATCGTGCCATACTCCGCGCACAAAGATTCCCAGGCTTCATTCCGTTTTTCTTTCAATGCTGTCGGGAGCGCGTATTTCCCAGAGAGCACACCCACTGTATAGCGCGCTTGTATTTCACTTATCGAGGGAATGTTTCCGATGATGGGTCGCGCAAACCCGATTAGAAACAGATTGTGCGTATCAATATGCACACATCCGCGATAGAAATCCTTCAAGTGGATAATGCCTGCGGAAAGGTCTGTCAATAGCGAACGATATCCGGAGGAAAATACCAACATATCTGGCGAGAGTTGCAGTGTGGTTGATTGGTCAAAGTCGAAATAGTGAGTCCAGTTCTCATCTATCGGCGGGCCGATGATGTGCAGTCGCTTTTCTGCCACAGCATCCAGGAAATCATCGCTCTTGTTGTGGAAGACGTTGAAAAGCCGGCCTTTTGCGCGCGCTTTGAGTTTGAGATCCCACTCGCGCCTTAATTTCTGGGCTTGATCATCAGGTTCACGGCTCGCCTGCCGCGGCGGGAACCACCTGGCCAAGAGTAGATTGTAGCGGATGCGGAAAGTCACAAAGCGCTCGCCAAACCAGTTTCGTATCCCCTTGTCGAAAGAAAGTAACAGCCGGTTACGCAGAAAATCGGACGGCACGCCTCGGATTGGGTGATAGCGCGGGCTGACTCGAATGCCGGAGCGAAGGGAGAGGAAAACAGTATTGTTATGCTCAGGCTTGGCCAGATAATTCGCCACATCCGCCGCCGACTCGCCGCCGCCAACTACAACAACCGTTGCATTTCGAATCCCCTCGGGGTTTTCAGTGGCTGGAATTGGGATGGAACCGAATGAAACTTTTTGGTTAACCAAGCCAGTGCAGAGAAAAACGGCATCGAAGGTCAATCGTTCTTCGTCCGCATTTTCAGCTAGTGTGAGCTCCCAGTCATGGTCAGCCCGCTCAAGGTGAGTTAGTTCGACGCCGAAGCGAATCCGCTCCTTGAGATTAAAGTGCGCGGCAAATGATTCCAGATAATCGCCGAATTCAGCGCCGCGATAGAACTCTTCAAAATTCTGTTCGGGCGTTACATCTGGCAACCATTTGCGAAAACAGGAAAACTGTGTCGTGTACTTTGTGGAAGTGGATACAAAATCTGGCCGCTGGTCACCCCAACAACCGCGCATAGAGTGAGTCTTCTCGAAGCAAACTATATCCTCCGCTGAAAATGAATCGAGAAGAAATTTCAGTGTTACGAGGCCGCTAGAGCCTGCCCCGATAACGGCAATCTTCATGCGCTAGACTCCTTGCACGATCAAAGTTAGTGGACAACCGTCAGGCTGATGAGGACGTAGTTGAATTGGCCCGATTCTGGCACAAAAAGCAAGAGACGGTCACCAGCCGCCACCGGTTGAGTTTTGAGATATTCATCGAGCATGATAAATATGCTGGCCGCGCCAGTATTGCCAGCCGTGCGCAGATTTGTCCAATAGGGCACTTGCCGGCTCGGTGAAAGCTTGGACATTATTTTCTTAACGGCGGGTTCGAAATAATAGGAGGACATGTGAGGGATAACCATGTCGTAATTATCGAGACTCTCCCCATGCTCGCATAGTGCGCCCTCCAACGCCTTTTTAGACAAAGGCGCCATGTACCTGGCAAGAATTGAGACATCCTGGCTCAATATCATCTGGTCACTTTGCAATTGCATGCACAGTGGAGCCTGGTTTGCAAACGAGCGCGAATAGGTCCAGTTAACTTTTAGCGAGTGACCTTGCTCTGCGGGCTGTGGTTCAAGCAGAAATGCGCCAGCGCCGTCGGATAACATAAAGCGCAGGAAGACAGACATAAACCATTTAGACGACCTGACGTCGCGCAGGATTGCAGGAATATCATAGATCGTGCGAAAAGCTTTTGATTTAAGCCCAACGGAAGATTGCTCCACCCCCACACAGATTGCGGCTCTGGCATCTCCCGATTTCACAGCGCGCGCGGCATTAACCAGCGCTTGTGCGCCCGACGAGCAGATGCCTGAATTGGAGTTAATCTCGAGCGAGTGGCTTATCACATTGTCTTTGCTCAATTGATCATGCAGAAGCGAAGAAAGTCCCGGCGCAAGAAGCGGCGCATGGGTAGTGCCCGCGGATAGATAATCAATGTTGAGTGAATTTTTATCATCGCCCAGGCAATTCTTGACCGCCTCTGCGGCCAGCTCGTACAGCGAATGCGTCGCCTGCTGATTTTTGTCCAGCGCATAATGGCGAGTTTGGATGCCGTTGGCGTTAAGGATTTTGCGCCGAACGCGCCCTTCCCCAAGTACAGTTCCCAGATATTGGGCGATGCTTTCGTTATCCACCGGCGCCCCGGGCAAATATGACCCGGTGCTGGTAATGTAGCAATCAGACATTTGAGCCTCCTTGCGGTGTTGACTGCCTCTTGCGCAGCAGTTCGTAAGCAAACTCATCGAACGCAATATGATAATAGAGATATTGGTTTGGATCTGACCTGAATGCATCGCTATTGTAGTGACTGCGGTTGCTGTACGTCTGCAGGTAGAAATCCAGGTCAATCATGGCTTGCTTATCTTCTGCACAAATATGCTTTAAGCACCAGAGCAACAGCGAGTCGGAATCGAAGGAGTTAAGCGCGCGCATGGACGTGTGGAAATCGGCAAACATTGTGATCGTGAGCACGACAATGATGACTATATTTGAAGCGCCAAGAATCTGCCACGAGTGTTTGCGATTCTGTTCCAACACGCCTGTGCCGAACTGCGCAATATCTTCGGGTCTGCTGTTTCGATAGAAGCTGAGATTGTCTAGAAAGGCGTGTTTGTCGAAGCGTTCGAAGACTTCATAGGAGAGATCGTCGTGGGGAATTGTCAGGCCGTGGACAATGATGTCCTCGGTTGAGTTGACACTGAAATCTCCGTCGATGCCCTTTAGCATCTCGCGAGTAGACCCGTCGTTCCGTTCGGGTGTGCCGGAAAGCAGGTAGCGATAGAGCATCGGCTCAATCTGTACATGCCGGATGAGCAGTTCGAGAGCTTCCTGGGAGGCGAGATATTTAATTCCAAAGGCCAGGGCCCTGTCAATGAGTCGTTTTTCGAAACCCCACGCAGAACGATGGAAAAGAAACTTTAGTGGAACGATAAAAATCCGAATGAAAAAGAATGGCAGGGTGATAAACGGGCGGATGAAAATGTAGTCGAATCGCGCCTTTTCCCGATCAAATATCCCGTTTACATAATCGGTGACATAAGGAAAATTTTGCATGGCAATTGACATATGCTCCGCGTGATTGTCGTTGAGGTCTAAACGATTACCGAGGCGATTGTACTCTAATTTAACAGTGCGAAGATATTCGTACCTCGGCGCGTGGGATTACACGCCGAACCGCTGGCTACAGAAACTGTATTCCGAGATTATCCCGCGTATGCTAGACGTGATGAGGTCGCGGGGGAAGTCGAAGACGAAGCAGTCGCTGGGAGGAGCATAGCGCTCAACGAAGAACCGCGCGAGACAAGCCTTTCGTATGGCCGCGCAATCGGTGAAGCGCACAGCAGATCATGTACATGCAGAAGACTTGTACTGAGCCTGTCGAAGTAAAGCCGCGAAGTTCGACTTCCAACTCGTGCCTGCTTGAATGTGACGGGCTGGGATGGGAAAAGCAAAGCAGGCGTCCTCCTTCGAGAACGCCTGCTTTGCTTTTAACCACTCATGCGATTATCCGTCCGTCACTCACTCATCTGTGTAAATCTGCGCGCGCAGGGACTCGGCGCATTCGAGTCCGCCGTTGCTGGGGCGTGGATTCATGCGCGGGCCGGGCTGTCCGCTTTGGGCGCGGTCGGAAGCGCCGCGTCCGTTTTGGCGGGGGATGTGTTGGCGTGCGTCCCGAAAATTATGGCGGAATTATCCAATGACCTAATACGGGGGATTTAAACTATCCAATCAAGCTCACCTAAAACAACGTTATTTTTTCAGCATTGTTTCCCGTTAACAAAATTGATACTTGCTAAGAATGGATTATTCGTTATACTACAATTTGCGACGTGATTTTGTGGCTTGGGAGAAAAAATGACGGCAGAAAAGAAAACAACAGCCAGCGAAGAAAAAAATCCTACCGTGGCGATTGTGGTGGCTCTGATTGGAACTATTGGTGTTATTGCCGCTGCTTTTTTTGCGGCTAATCCAATTTTGCCTCGGCCAACCAAGACGCCAGCACTTACCGCATCAGAATCTGCAACATCCACGGCCTTAGTTACCCCCACATCTATGCCTGATTACCCATGCACTTTTTTTCAAACCTGCAAGCCAGG